>RHFD01000044.1 GCA_003724325.1 Nitrosopumilus sp. D6
AAAAAGACATCAAGAAAAAGAAAAGCTAAACAGGTATCAAAAGCAAGAAGAAAGACTGCCAAAAAGACATCAAGAAAATCTAAAAGGGCTTCAGGCGCAAGAAGAAAGACTGCCAAAAAGACATCAAGAAAAGCTAAAAGAGCATCAGGCGCAAGAAGAAAGACTGCCAAAAAGACATCAAGAAAAGCTAAAAGAGCATCAAAAACAAGAAGAAAGACTCTCAAAAGGACGACAAGAAAAAGAAAAATTACCAGAGCATCAGGCGTAAGAAGAAAGACTGCAAAAAAGACATCACGAGCATCTCCAGTCAGAGGTGCAAAGAAAACCACGCGACGCGCACCAAAGAGGCGGGTCACGAGGCGCAAGACATCGTCTAGAAAAACCAGACGTTAAAACCAAAAAATTTTACATATTTTTGTAACTAGGAAAAATCTTACTGGGGATTTACTTCCATCTTGCCGAACTTGCCCTTTGTCAGGGACGGCTCGCCCCTGAATGCGTTGACATAGCCGTTTGTAATGAGAATCTTGTCGCCTTCTTTTACCTTGTCAATGTCCTCTGCCCACAGGGTAAACTTCATCTCGCCGGAATCATCACTGATAACTGCATCACACACGTTGACGCTTCCGCCGCTCTTTGTGTTGACGTTCCTCTTTTCGCCCTTGCTTTTTATCGTGGCCTCTACGTTGACCCCGCTTCTCATGTTCTTTGCTTCTGAGATAGGTTTGCACTCGTCCATGTATTTGGGGATATATCGCATGATTATAAGCTTTTGTTATGCAATGTACCGACCCGGCATAATAGCAATCGAAAAATATCGGATATTATACAGTATCATTGCAGAGGTATCGAAGCCCGGTCAACCGAGAGGGACTCAAGATCCCAGATGGGTGATCCCTTCTTTTAGGAGTTCGTGGGTTCAAATCCCACTCTCTGCACCAATCTATGCTGTCAGAGTCTTTACCTTTGTAATGGAGTGGCTTGATATCTGCTTGTGAATCATGGCAGGCTCTTCATTTTTAAAAGACAGATTGCATCTGAAACATTTCCATACTGTATCGGTCATCCCTTATTACACGTCCGAATTGCTTATAAATATAAAGAATAATTGATCCTAAATCATCCAAAACGTGTTTTCAGCAAGAAAAAAGACGCAATTTTTTCAACTTTTGTGCAGAAATTGGCATTTTTTACATCAAGTGAATCAAAGGGTTTAGAAAAACCTATGCTAATTCCACAGCATGGCAGATATTTTTGAAAGCTTTGCAGAATACTCGTATATTGGCATATTCTTGCTTCTTCTTGGAGTCAACACCGTCCCGATACTCATGCCTCCAAGCTGGATAATCCTCACGTCGTTTTACCTGCTAGATCCCACACTTGACATACTCTTACTCTCCGTGGTGGGCGCAACAGGGGCGACTATTGGCAGGTTTTTTCTAAAGCGAATCAGCGGCATGTTTCGCCGGTTTGTAAGTACCGAACAAAAGTCAAACCTTGACATGATAGGAAACTATCTGCACGGCAAGAAATACGGCCATGCGATCGCCTCGTTTCTGTTTGGGGCAACACCACTGCCAAGCAACTTTTTATTCATCACATTTGGCCTGATGCGTACGAGTGGATTTGGAATCTATGCGGGATTCTGGGCAGGGCGCGTCATATCACACATCATAATGATCTATTTTGGAAATATTGTACTTGCCCCGCTTCTTGACGTATTTGAGGACCGTCTTGTAGGAATCTTGATAATTGACGGCATCGGCGTGGGAGCAATAGTCATACTTGCATCGATAAACTGGACTGCCCTTATTACAAAAAGAGAGATAAAATTCGTCAGACCCAGGCTGTGGAGGTTTTAGATGGACCTGAATCTGCTTGTAGCAGAGGCAAGAGACATGATGGGCGATGATCCCGCGCACGACTTTGCACATGTGATGAGGGTGTATGAGAATGCAAAAGACATGTGCAAAAAAGATGGGATAGACCCAACACTGGCACTGTGCGCAGCGCTATTCCATGATGTAGTGTCGTATCCAAAGTCAGACCCGCGCTCAGAGGACTCTGCAGCACAGAGCGCGCAAAAAGCCAAACCTGTCTTGCAAAGACACGGCCTGACACAAGAAGAAATCAGCATAGTGGCCGGGGCGATCCGGGATCACAGTTTTTCACGCAGAATAGTACCACATACTGTTACGGGAAAGATACTCCAGGATGCAGACAGACTTGATGCCTTGGGAGCCATTGGAGTTGCAAGGGCGTTTGCAACCGGCGGCATGCTCAGACGCCCGCTGTACAACCCTGATGATCCCTTTTGCAGGGATCGCAATCCCGATGATTCAGAGTGGACTGTGGATCATTTTTTCAAGAAACTCCTCACACTGGAATCACAGATGAACACAGATGCCGGCAGAACAGAGGCCAAAAAGAGGACGGCATTCCTCAAAGAGTTCCTGGCATGCCTAGAATGTGAAATCTAGCCATAGTCGACGTACCTGTCATAGCGCTTTTCAATCTCCCCGTTATCTCCTGCAGTTATTCTCTCATACTCTGTATCCTGCCTGGATTTCACATATTTGCAAATCTCGGCAAACTCGGCAGTATCTGGGTAAGAGTCAAACACGGGCTCTATCATCTTTAGGAACTCGAGTGTCTTTGTCCTGTATTCCTCCCTTGAGGGCTTTTTTGCGCCTGTCATCCTAAACCACACAGAGGCCCAGCTTGCCCCCACCACGTGCGGCAGCAAGTCAAATGCCCTTTCTATCTCATAGCGCTCGTCGTTTCTCACTGTATGAAACCTGCCGCCGACTTTGCAAAATACGTCACTATCATGTCGGCGCCTGCTCTCTTAATTGATGCAAGTATCTCCTCTGTCATTGCCTGCTCGTCTACATATCCAAGCTTTGCAGCAGCCTTTACTAGGGCGTACTCGCCTGAGACACTATATGCTGCAACGGGCACATCAAACCTTCTTCTTGCCTCTGCAATAAGGTCAAGGTATGCGAGCGCCGGCTTTATCATTACAATGTCGACTCCCTCATTGACATCTGCTTCTGCTTCTAGCATGGCCTCGCGTGCATTTGTGTATGGGACTTGGTACGTCTTTCTGTCTCCGAACTGCGGCGCACACTCTGCGGCATCCCGGAACGGGGCGTAAAAATTGGAGCGATGCTTGGCAGAATGCGACATTATGGATATGTCAGTATGGCCACCCTCATCAAGGGCGTCCCGGATTGCAGCGACCTGTCCGTCCATCATGGCAGAAGGCGAGACGGTATCGACTCCGGCATCTGCATGACTCGTCGCTATCTTTGCAAGTATCTTGAGACTCTCATCATTGTCTATCTTTTTCCCTCTTGCTATCCCGCAGTGGCCAGACGTGGTATACTGGCACAGACAGACATCTGCCATTATTACCATCTTGTCCCCAAAGTTGCTTTTTATCTGTGATATTGCCTGCTGGACTATTCCATTGCCGTACGCCGAAGTTCCGGTATCGTCTTTTTTTGAAGGAATTCCAAAGAGCATTATCGCAGGTATTCCCAGTCCTGATATCGTCTCTATCTCGTCGCAGAGCCCCTCAAGCGGAAGTATCTTTGTGCCAGACATGGACTCGGCATCTGCTTCTACCTTTATGTCCTCCCGGACAAATACCGGGCATATCAGATCACTGGCAGAGAGCCTGCTTTGACGCACTAGCTCCCTCATCTTTTCAGACGTTCTCAGTCTGCGGAGGCGCCTTGCAGGAAATGACATGACATGGCTGTGTTTTGGTAAAATATAATCCTAGTCTGGTTTCTTATAGTCAAAGAGCTTGCCTGCAAGCTCTAGTATGTCTGGCTTTCCCTGCTCTGAGGCCTTTCTAATGTTGTTCATCGGGGTAGATACAATGCTCTCGACTATGGACTTTGTCAGATCGTCAATTATCTTTATCTTTTCTGCGTCCTTTTCGCCTAGCATCTGGAGGGCCTTTTGCAGCTCGCGAGCCCTCAGGGTATCAATGTTCTGAAAGACATCCCTTACAAGCGGTTCTGCATCAAGTCTCTTCATCGAGGCCTCTAATACCCCCACCTCCTCGCCAATTATATTTTCAATGGTTTTGACCTTGTTTTTGCGCGCCTTCATGTTCTTTTCGACCATCTCTGCTATCTGGTCTAGATTCATCAGCTTTACGCCGCCTATTGTTGCCACGCGCTCATCGACTGTCCTAGGATTTGAGAGATCCAGTATCATCATACCGCCTTTTTTTCTCATCGCGTCTATAATCCTCTCATGGGTGACAAGAAAGTACGGCGCAGTAGTGGCCACAAACAGCACGTCATAGTTCTCAAACCCAGATAACACGTCTTCGAATCTGACCGGACCCCCTCCCATTGCCTCGCAGAATGCCTGTGATCTGGCAATGGTTCTGCTTGTGACATCAAATGTATATCCTCTTTTTTGCAGCGACTTTGCCACTAGGGTGGATACCTCGCCGGTTCCGATTAGCAGTACTTTTTTTGTCTTTAACTCGTCAATGTTTTCCTCTGCAAGCTTTACTGCCATCGAGCCCACAGAGATGCCTCCCCTGCCTATCCCGCTAGAGTTTCTGATGCGCGTTCCTATCCTGATTGCCTTGTCAAAGAGCGTGTTGAGATGATCTCCTGATGCCTTTGTTTCTCTAGCAGAGGTGATTGAACTCTTTATCTGTCCGAGTATCTGCTCTTCTCCTAGCACCATCGAGTCAAGCCCTGATACGAGCTTTAGCAGGTGGTAAAACGCCTCGCGGCCCTCTTCAAACTCTACGTTCCCCTCAAAAGAGTCCTCCTCTAGTCCTACAAGCGAGGCCCATGTCTTTTTGATCCTGTCCTGATTGCATGACGGGGCCTTTGCAAACAGCTCTATCCTGTTGCATGTCTGGATTATGACGCACTCTTCGAGTCCAGAATGCCTCTTAAACTGCAGGCATGCATCATCAACGTCCCTTATCGTAAACTGCTCTAGCACATGTATGGGAGAATTGCGAAACGTCACTCGTGCATTGATTATACCCTGACTCATTTCCTGTCCCCTAGCATCGCAGCAGCACGCCTCTGAGCTTTTCGGAGCTGGCCGTCTTTTATTAACTGATCAATTCTGGCATCTGTCATTATCGTTTCTAGGTACTTTTTCCTCTCCTTTTGGGAGTGTATGGCGTTTTTTGCAATTCTTCTTGCAGAATCTTGCACCTTTATTCTTACAATGTCTTCTGGGGTGATTACTTTTCTGAGCGCCTTTTCTGACTTTACTCTTATTTTTTTTGACATGGCGGGACTGCGGCCCCCTGTAAATATGGCTATCTGGACTATTCCTCCTATCTCTATTGTGGCCGGATTTGCAAAGTCACTGTCTTCTGGACTGTCTGCCCTGTATGCAAGTATCTTGCGCCTTTTTGCAGCATCTGTTATCTTTTTGTTGAGCCGAGAATCATCAGTTGCTGCAACAAGTATGTCCGGGTTTAGCTCTGAGATGAATCCTATACCTTGAATCCTCTTTTTTCTCAGGACTAGCTTTCCTGCACTTGCCAGCTTTTTGATCCCGGGATCAACAGAGTCTGCAATTACAATTATGTCGCATTTTTGTCCTAGCAGTGAACGGACTCTTTTTTGCGCCTCTGCCCCGCCTCCTACTATTACCACCTTTTTGCCTGTCATCTTTAGGTCTATTATCATTGATTGTCGGGGCGGGGATTTTCTATTTATTAGATGCGCAAGCACTGTATGTTTGGATTCACATCCCGGGATCTGCCAAATTCTGCCTGATGACAGACTTAAAACCTTAATACACATACGGCTCTAGTATTACACATGGCGCTGTCTTATGATGTAAGGGACAAGCATGCCCATAAAGTTCTAACCGAGCTCTTTGAGGAGGGCAACTCCCTAGTGGAGCAGGGCAAGCACAAAGAATCTGCAGCATGCTTTGACAAGGCAGTCTTGATAAAGCCAGATTATAAAAAATTTCTCGACAGAGGAATCTCACTTGCCAAGTCCGGCAAACATGATGAGGCATTAAGATGCCTTGATGGTGCAATTGACTTCAAGGCAGACTTTTCCGGGTTATTTTACCAGCAGGGAGTCTTGCTTGACAAACACGGCCTGTCTGATATGGCGCTAAAATGCTATGACAAGGCAAACAAGGTCAGGGATACGGGCTTTGAGATATTTTTCAACAAGGGTGTGTCGCTAAACTCTCTAAAGCGGTACGAAGAGTCAACAAGATGTTTTGATGAGGCAATCAGGATAAAATACGACTCGGCAGAGACGTTTAACCACATGGGTGTTGCAATGTGGGAACTAGACAAGTATGAAGATGCAATGACATACTTTGATACGGCTCTGATGATGACGCATAATTACCACGAGGCCTCCTTCAACAAGGGTCGACTGCTAGATGCGCTTGGAACACATTACAAGGCGGTTCATTATTTTGATGAGGTAGTGCGCATAAAGCCTGATTTTTACGAGGCGCTCTTTCACAGGGGGGTGGCGCTAGCCCATATGAGCAAGCACAAGGATGCGGTAAAATCATTTGATGATTTTCTCAGAGTCCGCCCGGATCACTTTGAGGCGCTTTGTCACAAGGCTCACTCACTGTATAGGCTGGGATTGTATGCTGAGGCGATAAAATACTATGATGCGGCAATGGAAACTAGGCCTGATGCCAATATCACATCCAAAAGGGATGCACTGCTAGAAAGGCAGACAAATGTGCCAGAGCGCATGTGGCTGCCGCTGCTGGTGCTAAAAAATACAGGCGAGTTTAGAAACAAGACACTACTCCAGAATATCGTATTTTTGGTACAGCACGAGCTAGACGTGCATGATTATGATTTTGCATCACATGGCTTTGGCCCGTATTCTGATGAATTTGTACTAGATGTCTCTTCTAATCCCGAACTGATCACTGTGCACTTGTATAATGATGATGCCACCGGTGAATATCGCCTTGCGTATTTGCTGACAGAAAAGGGACAAGAACAGCTATCAAAGTTTGAAAAATTTGTCGGCAACAGTACCATTAAGGAGGCTACAGCCTGTATATGCAAATACAAAGACCTGAAGACAGAACAACTGCTAGGCGATGTTTATTCTAAATTTGCCTTTGAACAGTTCAATCTGCCTGCCAGAGATGAGATTATCAAAAATCTCAAGATGATAGGTGACTCTATCAATGATGCCGATGGCAAATATGAAACATGGCCACATGTGGTTGTCGGGGCAATAACTGAGACAGTTGGGAGCGTACTTTCCAATTTGGACAAGGCACAAAACAATGTCCAAAAAAACACAATTTTCAACACTTTAAAAGTGATAATTCACAAGTGTAAAGACATTGAGAAATATCTGGCGCCTCCTGTTGATTCTGATTTCTTGAGACCTATACTTTCAGATTTAGATGAACACACTCGACTACTTTTAGAGTATTGTGATGCCAACAAAATAATGAAAAACCCGTATTCTCTTCCACTTTCAGAACTATTTACCGAGGATGAGGCCAGACGCCTAACAAAAGCACTATCAGAGGAAGACATACCTGCATAGTGATACCGGACACCAATGTATGTCTGTATTATGCAGTTAATCATGACTTGGAATATGAACTAGAAAAGTTCGTTCATATAGAATACCCACACTCTGCGTTAATTGGGCGATATTTTGATACAGGGACTTTTACAGATACTGTAATGATTACCAAGACAATCCAAAACGAATGGAATGAGAATATTGGTCATGTCTTGCGTAAAAGATGCAATGAAATGAAAATATCTCTGGCTCATATTCCTAAATTGGAACTAGAATCTAGAAGTCGTTTTAGATGCTTGTATGAACCCGAGATACTTTCTGATTCACATGATAGATTTGATGATGTTAAAGCAATGTATCAAAGTATATGGAATGATCCCGACAAATCACAAAAAATATCTCAGTGGAGAGGGAGAAAATTTGAAAACTGGAAGCATAAAAATAAAAAAATGATCAAACGCAGCCCCAGCATAAAATTTACCCGTAAATATTATCCTCGTGGGCCGCCGGCAGGAAATGATCTCATAATACTCTCCACGGCTGCCAGTCTTGCCAAGACCGGTCCGGTACGGTTGCTTACGTTTGATAATGACTTTATCATTTTTGCAGACGAGATCAGAGAATTCGGAATTGAAGTCATCAATGGGTACGAACTGAGTCCATAATCTGACCTAGGCACAGAGCTGGTTCTCGTGCGAATCTGCCGAGTAATTGTTTATATGACATGTAATGGTGACCTAGGATATGAAGAAATTGATTGCCATAGCAGTTGCGGCAGTAGGAACTGTCCTAGTATTAGGATTTGGCTCCGTATGGGCATATTGTCCGGCTGGCGTGTGGTGCTGGAATTCTCCTCCATAAACTCAGAGGTAGCAAACCAGTCAACTAGGGGGTCTGCGATGACCTCGGTTTATTTTTTTAATAGATTTGTAGTTTGGCACATATGGATGTAAGAGTCAATGGCATGACTTTGACTTGGATGTTAGAGATAAAACAGACCTCGGAGAAAATATCTCATTTTACGCGGCAGTCCTGCCCAGACTCAATATTTGAGAATGCCTATGCAGACGTGATCAAGTCGCCAACGGGTTAAATTTTTGCCCTGATAATCACACATGTCGTCTTTATACATACTGGTAGTATCTGACGTTCTTCAAGCTACATTTTTAATTGAATGTGCGTGCCTTACACTGATGGACGAGGCAGATCGCGAGCTCTTAAACGAGATACAGTGGACATTTCCCCTAGTTGTTAGGCCCTTTGATGCCATTGCCGAGAAATTCGACACGACGCCAGATGTGATAAAGGAGAGGATGATCCGCCTAAAAGGCGAGGGAGTGCTGCGGCAGCTGAGCGCCATCTTTGATACTAGACGGCTCGGGTATACGAGCTCACTTGTTGCAATGGAGATAGAGCATGACAAGCTAGAGCATGTTGCAGGCCAGATAAACCGCCATCCCGGGGTGAGTCACAACTATGAGCGAAACCACAAGTTCAACTTGTGGTTCACACTAGCAGTCCCCCCCGGTTCTGACCTAAAGGCAGAGCTTGCAAAATTTGATGTTCTAGATGGAATCAAAAGTACGAGAATGCTGCCGACCCTGCAGCTCTTCAAGATTGGAGTAAAGCTTGACATGGTAGATGATAAAAAACACGAAATAAAACCCTCAGAGGTAAAAAAGGACGTAAAAAACGTAGAGTTTGTCCCAGATGAGCGAGACAAGGAGTTTATCCGCCAGCTGCAAAAGGATCTCGAGATAACTGACGAGCCTTTTGCACGTGCGGCAGCCAGCCTTGGCGTGACGCAAGATGAGATGTTTGCAAAGATGAGACACTATGAGGAGATTGGCGTGATGCGCAGATTTGCTGCAATACTGCGGCACAGGCAGGCAGGCTTTATGGCAAACGGCATGATTGTATGGAAGGTACCAGAAGAGCGCATCTCCAAAGTAGGCCAGACGCTTGGCTCGTTTCCCCAGGTAAGCCACTGCTATGAGAGACCCACATATCCGGACTGGCCGTACAACGTATTCTCAATGATTCACTGCAAGACCCAGGATGAGGCAAGAGAGATGGCAGGTGTAATTCAAAAGCAGATTCACGTAGATGATTACATGATTCTCTTTAGCTCCCGCGAGTTCAAAAAGACGCGCGTAGAGTACTTTGTGGAGAACTCGTTTACACTAGAGGTTCCGGCCTAGGACTCGTTCTCGTCGTGGCCCACCACATGTATGGTGCAAAAGTACTGGTCGTTCATGCTGCAATAGTATAATGACTCGCCTCCGCATGACTGGCACGGCGGCTTTGCATCCTCTTCTGAGAGTCTGGTGTGGTACGTCCTGCCCCTGCCCATAATCCCGGGATCATTGTATATTCTAGTAATGCTGGCATAGTATCCCATCTCTTCTGCGTCAAGCAGCCTGCCGTCTTGAATTTTTTTTATCATTATCCTCCACTTGTTGTACTCGCCTATGCGGGCAAGCTTGAGTCTCTCTATGACTTCTAGCATTGCCTTGGATTCCGGCTCCATTCCTAGCCTGCCTGCGTCGCCTTTAGCTCGTATGCCGGCCACGTGTTGTATAGTTGCTCTATCTCTGCCATGTCTGATGAGGGGATATAGCTGCCTTTTGAGATTGCCGCATAGTCTGCAATCTCTTCTTCGCTTGTCATCGTGGGAAACACGGATGCAAAGCCCTTTTTTGTAGTGATGAACTTTATTGCAAGCTCTGTAATGCTCAGTCCGTTTCTCTCTGCAATGGGTCGCAGCTGCTCTACTTTTTTGAGCGATGCCTTTATCCACTCGCCTTTTCTGACTGAGCGGTGATCCTTTTCATCTATCTTTGTGTCTGCGTTTACCTTGCCAGTAAGTATCCCTGATGCCTCTGGGACCCTTACTAGTATGCTAATGTTCTTTTCTACTGCCTTTTTCATCAGCTCGTTTCCGGGGGTCTGCTCTAGCATGTTGTAGACTGTCTGGACTGCTCCAAGGTTGCTCCTCTCCATTGCCTCCATGCCCTCCTGCGTCCATCCTATTGCTGGTCCGAGAGCCACCTGGTACGTGGTTATTGCCCCGTCAGCTACAAACTCGTCTAGCACCCCAAATATCGAGTCGTCTCTGATGTGAGATAGCTTTGGATTGTGCAGCCCGTACATGTCAAGATGATCCGTGCGCAGTCTTTCCAGGCTGTTTTTGAGTGCCTTTTTTGTAAACTCTGCATCAAACTTTTGCGGCAGCTCACTGTGGCCTATCTGGTCGACTCCCTCAAAGTCATACCCGTACTTTGTAGATATCACCACCTCGTCTCTCATGCCCTCAAATACCTCGCCAATCAACCGCTCGCTTTTTCCCTTGCCGTACATGTCACCTGTCTCAAAAAAGTTAATCCCCAAGTCGTAGGCTTTTTTGAGCATTCTTTTTGCCTCGTCTTCTTCTATCTTTTTGCCCCACCAGTCAAGCGCTATTGCCCATGCTCCAAACCCTATCTCAGAGACCTTGATGTCTGTCTTGCCGAGTCTGTTATAGTTCAATACATAGTGTGCGTCTGTTCTCATCATTTATGTCTACCGAGATTTTAGTTTCTGTAACGCCGTCATGACCATTTTGGCCACACGAAATTCAGTACATAAAGATGTGCTTGGAAAAAGTACCCTGTTGCGTATTTGAGACTTTTCACTGTACTATTACATTTGATATCTGATAAGAAAAGTCAAAACTTTTCTGTGAATACTTATAAACTTGTATCACATATTCGATATATGAAACTACGAAACGTGATCATCATTGCAGTGGTGGCATCAACAGTTGCAATTGTGACAGGAATCCACATGGTAAATGCCATCTGGTGGTGCGCCGTACAAAGATGGCCCGGATGCCCTGGATACGTCTAGTGTCTTTGAATCCCATCCTTCAAACTCTACCCTCTAATCTGTACAGTGAAATATTGTCATCTCTTGATTCTCCTGCTATCTGGTTTGCAAAGCTATCTCATATCCTGTCTTGTGGGCAAAATAGAATCTTTTAATCCAATCCCAAGCAGTTTTTTGATCCCGGTGCTAAAAAATCATGTAAAAAAGGCGTGAAAAGTTCCAAATATGCCAACATATTTCCACAAGATCCCAGAAACCAGCAAATCCCCGTGCAATCTACCCCATACTCAATATCAGAGGCATGATGTCCTTTTTGACGCATACTATCATGGGGATGTCGTTTTTGACATACGAAGAGACCTGCGTCTCCCTCAGATCCATTATGAGGTTCTGAAAGTCCCGGATGTCATCTGCCTCAAATGCCAGCATAAAGTCCTCGTCATGAATACCAAACGAGTACGTCGTGTTGAGTATTATCTGCGGGTATTTCTTGCTCACCTCTATGTGCTCGTCCATTATCTCTTGGCGCTTTTCCTTTGGCAGCAGGTACCACTCACGGGTCTTTGTAAACGGGTATACTATCACGTGCTTTTTGGGCTCATTACCTGTGATAAACCCGTGCTGCTTTTGATCCTGCACGTATATTGACGGCCTCGTACACGACAGGTACGTCCTAGACGGCATGATGTACTTGCCAAACACGGTCTTGTAGATTCTTTCCATCACACCCTGTATCTCTGGTATGGTCTCTGCGGCAAACCAGAACATAAAGTCAGCATCATCTCGCAGTCCCAGACTCGAGTACGACCTGAACATGATCCCGGAATTTCTTATCACGTTTTCGACCTCTTTTGCAGACTCTTCTTTTGCCAGGTCTGCCATCCACCTCCACTTGGGATCTATCTTGAAGAACGCAAAGTCAAAGTAATATTCTGGCATCCTACGGGAACAGCTCCTTGCTCATGTATTTTTCAAATTCTGCATCTGTCTTGTTTCTTTTTGCCTCCATGAACATGGCAGCATCAGTTCCCACCAAGTACCTTGGAAGCACCTCGTCGGCATGAATCGCTTTCATGATGGCATCTGCAACCTGGGAGGGCGCAGTCCCCATCTCTACCATCATCTTGAGCCCTCCAAGTATGTGCTCTGTGAGTTCCTTGTATTTTACATCCGTCCCGGGATCTGACACATTCATCGAGTCAAAAAATCTGGTCTTGACTACGCCTGGCTCGATGAGCGTGGTCCTTATCCCGAACTGTCCGAGCTCGTATCTGAGGCACTCGCTGAGCCCTTCGAGCGCAAACTTTGTGCTAATGTATGCCGACGATCCCGGAAGACCCATCCTGCCTACTATAGAGCTTACATTTACAATTGTGCCAGACTTTTGCCTCCTCATTATCGGTGCTACCTCTTGTATGGTCCTCACAATCCCGAAAAAATTCGTCTCAAACTGTCTTTTAAACGACTCTAGCGGGACATCCTCCACACATCCAAACTCCATGTATCCCGCATTGTTTACCAGTACGTCTAGGCGCCCTCCCACGCCACTCACTGCAGATACTATCGAGTCCTCCTTATCCACGTCCATCCGTGTTATGGTTATCTGCAGATTCTCTTTTTTTGCAGCCTCTTCAAGGGCGGCTGACTTTGAGGTGTCCCTCATTCCTGCAAACGTGGCATACCCGTCCCTTGCAAGCGCAAGTGCAGTCTCCAGCCCTATCCCCGACGAGCAGCCCGTGATGAGCGCCACTTTTTCCATGGCTTTTTCAGGCAGTGCTAGTATTTGATTTTATTGCGTCATACCAGCGGTCTGCTCCCCTCATGGCCTGTAATTACTGTCTTCTCGCCTGATCTTATCCTCTCAAATATCTCAAGGGCTGAGAGTTTGTGAAGAAATTCGTTATTGTTGCCGCACTTGTACGAGTACGTGCACCGGGGGCACCCGTCCGTACTAGTACACGGGCACTCCCCCACTATGTCCCTGCCGCGCTCAAAGACTTTTTCAAGTCTGTCATATAGGGCCTTGCTGGCGCCGCTGCCGCCTACTGCCCCGTCATACACGTAGATCATGCCAGATGAGCCCATTGATATGCCGCCAAGATCCTGCGATGCCCCGCCAATTATCATATTGCTTCCCTCTATTACCACGTGCTCTGCTGCATGGTACCCGCTTGTCTCGACATACTCTGGCATCATGCATCCGGCATCATTGATTACTGTCTGCACTCCCTCCTCGTACTCGGCATCCTCTGCTCGATTAATTGCGTCAAGTGGCCTGGGGGCGCAAAACACAATCCCCTTTGTGTCAAAGTCGTACCTTAGCGGCTCATCAAGCATTATCTTCTCACCATGTCCTGCGTCATCACCAAGCTCGATATTGGCATACCCGTACACGCTCTTTTCTATGTGCAGCTTGCAAAACAGCACCTCGATGCCGCCCACAGTCTTTCTCTCAATCTCCTCTTTTATGGTGGGTGTATCTTCTGTGAGCGCCTTTGTATAGTACGGATACTTTGGCGGAATCCGCTCCAGCTTTGCAATTTTTTTGATTTTGTAGTCCATCTCCACTACCTTGTAGCGCCTTCCCGCAAGAAGGTATATTGCATCCTTGTGCAACTCTTCAAGAGCTATAGGAAGGGCCCTGTCTCCCATCTTTTTGCCGTCTAGAAAAATATCCATACTGCTTCCAATTCCTCTAATGTTGTATTTTTCCAGATCCGAAAAGATCTTTTTGATGTTTGGGACTATCTTTTTGCCTGACTCTACTAGTCTGCCATGTATTACGTGTTTTTCTACCATCTCCCGGTGCTCTGCAAGCTCGCCGTGTGTTATGTCCAGGTCGCACGCCATTGCCAGCACCTGCATCTCCTCTATGAACGGATTCTTTGGATCAACGTATGTGCTCTCGGCATCCTCAAAGTAGTCGTCTGGATGGTTCCTATAGTATTGTGATATGGGATCATTGCCAAGCGCCAAAAACGCGTATCCGCGCTGCCCCTTTCTTGCAGCCCTGCCAATCCTCTGAAACAGCCTGTTTACCGGGACAATAGCTGACACCACGCAGTCCACATCGCCAATGTCTATTCCAAGCTCAAGTGTGGGGGTGCACGAGATTGCCATCAGTCCGCCCTGTTTGAATTTTTTCTCCACCATCTCCCTGTATCTAGCAGTCAGTCCGGCCCGGTGCACCATGACATCTACCTTTCTTCTTCTTGCCTGTATTGCAAAAAGCTCCGAGTTTTTATGCGAGTTGCTAAATATCATGGTCTTGTGTTTTTTATCTGTCATCTTTTTTGCCAGATCTATCATGAGCGCCCTCTGCTTTTGAAGCGACGGGAACAGCATCACAAAGTCAGTCCTGCCCCTCCTGCCAGAGCCGCGCACCACGCGCATCTCCTCTCCAAAGAGCTGCCTGCAAAATCTCCCCGGATCATCCAGAGTGGCTGATGCTGCCACAAACTGCAGCCTCCCGCACAGCCGCCTGAGCCTCTTTATGATATAGTGGACATTTGAGCCAAATATACCGGAATACTGGTGGGCCTCATCTACTATGACCATCCTTACAGTACCAAGCAGCGCCGAAAACCTGGTCTTGCGCAGCATGTGATAGTGTAGCACATCAAAGTTGGTAATTATAATGTGTGGTGGATTCTCTATTATCTTGTTTCTCTCGACGCTGCCAGTGTCTCCATCAAACACACCTACCCTGACTCCCGCGCTTTGTGCCAGCTGTCGAATTTTTGGATGCTGGTCTCGCGCGAGCGCCTTTGTAGGGTATACAAACACGGCAAAGACCCCGTCTCCTGGATTATCCAATATCCTCTGTATGGCAGGAACCAAAAACGCCTCTGTCTTCCCTGATGCCGTGGGCGCCTCTATTACCACGCTATTCCCTGATATGATCTCTTGGATAGCCTCGTCTTGGAATTTGTAAAATCTCTCCATCCCCAGTTCTGCTAGACCCTCAGAGAGTGAGTCATCAAGGCACATCTCTTTTATCGTCCTTCCCATGTCCGGCTCTGCGTGCTCTAGCACTCTGTATTCTGCCACATAGTCTTTTTTCGTGTTTAGTATCTCCTCTGTTGTTTTATCCGGTCTGTTTTTTCTGATCATCTCTTTGAGCTCTTTTTTGTCACGTACTCCAGTTGATGGGGCCTCGCCTACCAGCCCCTCGTCATATCTTGCGCAAAATTCCAAAAACACCTCGTCTTCACTTCCAGAGTGCTTTAGCGCGTCGCCTATGCCGCATCTGCACGAGACGTGCATCATTCCATCAAAGGTTTTTTGAATCTCCATTTTTGAGCCGCACTTTGGACACTTGAACCTCAATATGGCATTGCTTGGAGGAGCGCCGATTTATTGCTTCAGGCCGTCTGCAGACTTGTCCCTTTTGGCAAACCGCTCAGAGATAGCTTTGCGCAGCTCCTCATCTGTCATGCCCTCTGATTTTATCCCAGATGTCTTTGCAATAGTCTCGAGCTTTTCGCGCTCTGTCTTTACGGGTCCAGTAATTGCAGAAGACTCTGCATTTAGGCTCTCCTGAATCTCGTCTCTTGCCTTGTTATAGCTGTTTACTACCTCGCCCAGCTTTCTTGCAGCTCCCGGAAGCCTCCCGGTACCAAGAATCAACACCAGTGCTACAAATATGATTATCACCCACTCGCTTCCTGCCACGTTTAGCTCGTACACGTCTGTATACTGGAGCGGTTTGAAATTAAACGTAATGACTGTCCTGTGGCTCGAGTTTTTTTCTAGAGCGTATGGCAAGCGCCGTGACGCCCACGCCTGCCACGCAAAACACTGCATACGGAATCCAGTCGCCTAGCATGGTGACAGGGCCTCCTATGACTGGCCCTATCATCCACCCCAGACCAAATACGGTCTCATACGCGCCGATCATCTTTCCGGATATGTTCTTTCCAGTCCTGCTAAGTATTATCTCCAGTGTCAGCGGGAAAAAGATGCTAAATCCGAATCCCATCAGGATTAGCGCGGCAGCAAATGATGCAATCGAGTCTGCCATTATAGATATTGCAAGCCCTGCAGATATGGCCGCAGTTGCAGCAATCAGCGTGTGGCCCGTCCTTGCAGCAAGCCTGCCTGCAAACGCAAGTGATACTGTCCTGGCTATTCCAAACACAAAGTAGAGCAATAGTATGTCCACTGTCGTCATGCCGCGGTCATTTAGAAACGCCGGATATATCGTAAGTATTATCCCAAATGATGAAGTGCAAAAGACCAACAGTACCACCACCTCTGGGAACTTTCTCATCGCCGTAATGGATCCCAGCGAGAACCGCCCGTGACGCACCATTCTCCTGCTGCCTGACCCGAGTAGCGCAGTCACTATACATGCTGCAAGTATGAACGCCGTAATCTGAAACAGCATCCTATACGCCGAATCAGTCCCCTCCAAAAATGCCGCCCCAAGCAGCGGGCCTGTCATAAAGCCTATTACAAAAAACATTGTAAATCGTGATATGTTTTTGATCCTGTCCCTGCCATGGCTCTCGTTTGCAATTATTGACTCGCATGGAGGCCAGAAAAAGGCATGCGCCACGCCAGTCATTATCCTGAATCCGGTAATCTCGGGAACCGTGTGCGCCAGAGACAGCAGATACACTGATGCAGAGTTTACTGCCGCGCCTACTGCAAGCAGTCTGGCGTTGCTAAACCTGTCAAGCAGCACGCCCACAAAGAGCGGGATGAACATGTACGGGACAAAGCTGGCAAACCCAATGATTCCAAGCTCTGTATATGTTGCCCCGATGACGTTTTTTGCAAATATGGGCAGTACCGGTCCGTGCAGGCCGTATGACACGCCTACAATCAGGCCGGTTAGATTTACCAGCGCCAGGACGCGGTTCATTTGTATGCGGCGACTATAATCGCCCCGCCCATAAGATCCTTCTCAAACTCTACTCGCTGAAATTTTTCAAGCAGCATCTCCTCAAGTATATGGTTTTGAGGCCACCTCTTGTATGTGCCATACAGCGTGCCAAACTTGAGTCCCAGCCTGCCTCCTGCGGCTAGCGCCAGTACTGGCAGAACACACCTCAGATAAAACGAGACACCTGCCCTTGTTAGTACCCCGTCAGGCTTGCCGAGATCCACTATTACCAGTCTGCCTCCCTTTTTTAGCACCCTGTGAATCTCAGAGATTGCAGTCCTCAGATTTATTGCATCGCGCAGAGAATAGCCGCACAGGACTGCGTCAAACTCGCCATCCCGGAATGCAATGTGCTCAAAGACACCGTTTGCCATATCCGGTGTGCTCTCAAAGCATCTGCCAGTATTTTGCAGCATTGGGACCAGCGGATCATAAAGCGTCACCCTTGCATCCTTGACAAGCCGCCTTGCTGCCTTTGACATGTTGCCAAAGCCTGACCCGGCATCAAGTATGTGATCCCCTGGCATGACCCTGCCTGAGATTCCGCGATCCCTATGTATGGAATCCCTGCCAAGTGAGATTATCGAGTTGACCTTGTCATATACGGGGATTATCTCCTCTAATACCTGCATCACCTCGCCCCAGTAGCCTCCCAATCCTGTGCCCTGTGTATCTGAAGAGTGTCTCAACTTGAAAACTTTGACGTGTTTTGGGAATAGCCTGCCAGATCTGACTCTGGAACCTTTTCAAATTTGGACTCTGGTGTTATCTTTGCCATCTTTACGTGACTCGTGCCGTTTTTCTCCTCTGCCTTTAGATTGATTGCCGCGATGGCAAGTGATGCCGCATCCTCCAAGCTCATTCCGGGATCATAATATTTTTCTAAAAATTCGTTTACATCCTCAGAGCTTGCGCCTATTGCGACTGCCGCATACTGGACGTACGTGCCGCTTGGATCAGTAACATATATCGACTCGCCTTTTTGATCAATACCTGCAATTATTAATGATACCCCGTTTGGCCTCACACCCGAGTACTGGGTAAACTGGTGGGACTGGTCTGCAAGGTGCTTTGCAACTGTCGCCACCTCTACTGACTCGTCATATGTCATCTTGTTTCCCTGTGAAAAAAACCTGGCATTATCCACCTGGATTCTGGCATCAGGTATGTATCCTGCAGCAGCCACCCCTATGTGAAAGTCCACCTGGAATATTTTTTGCGTAATGTCGATTGTCTGCAGGGCCCTTGGCTTTTCCTCTACTGCCATTATGACTCCTTGTTTTGTGCAAATGCCTATGGCTACTGTGCCCCTCTTTACTGTCTCCATTGCGTACTCGACTTGGTATATCCTGCCGTCTGGAGAATACATAGTCGGCGTCATGTCATAACCGCGTGATGCCATCATAATATCCCGGCTCGACTCCAAGTCAATTTAAGGGTAGTCATACCAATTAGTAGATAGAGTTTTAAGACAAATCAGCATTATCCATCACAGAGATGCCCAATCAGCTCTTAAAGTTTCAAAAGATAATAAAGTCACGCAAGACTGACAAAAGCCGCAAACCAGACCGGGAGACCCGCAAGCTCTTGCTTTACCTATTTACCAGTACCAGGGGTGGTCTTGCCCGGCTGCGCATAATCATGCACCTGCTAGAGGGGTCATACAACACACACCAGATCGCATGTGATCTCGGCATGGACTACAAGGCAGTCCAGCACCACATGAGGGTATTGGAGAAAAACAACATGGTCTCAAAGGCAGGTGAAAAATACGGGGCAGTCTTTAGACTCTCCAACTTTTTAGAGCTCCACATAGACTCCCTTGACGAGTCCATCGAGGGTCTTGCCCGCAAGGCCAACCACAAAAAAGTCTACATGTAAGTGCCGGGCAAACTTTTATAGACAGAGCCATTACAGACTGATTAACTTGGTAAAAGTAGATCCGTTTGCTAACGCGACAAAGCAGGTCAATGATGCCTGTGACATTCTAAAGATAAAGGACAAGGAGATTCGGAGATACCTAGCGATTCCAAACAAGGTTCTCAGGGTAAAGATTCCAGTAAAGATGGACAGTGGCAAGATCCGCATATTTACCGGGTTTAGAAGCCAGCACAACAACGACAGGGGTCCCTACAAGGGAGGCATTCGATACTTTGATCCAGAAGGCGGCGTAGAGTACATGGAGCGCGAGGTAATGGCGCTCTCGTCATGGATGACATGGAAGTGCGCAATAGTAAATGTCCCACTTGGAGGCGGCAAGGGTGCAATATACGTAAATCCAAAAAAGGAAAAACTCAGCGCCGGCGAGCTAGAGAGACTCACGCGCGGGTTTGCATACAAGATATCTGAAATTATTGGTCCACAAAAGGACATTCCGGCTCCGGATGTATACACTACGGGACGCGAGATGACGCAGATAATGGACACGTTTTGCAAGCTTGACGGCAACAAGTATCAGCCGGGAGTAATTACTGGCAAGCCGATATCCATGGGAGGATCACTTGCAAGAAACGTAGCTACTGGCCTTGGGGCAGCATATACTGTGCGCGAGGCAGCAAAGACGATAAAGATGAGTCTAAAGGGCGCAAAGGTCGTCTTGCAGGGATTTGGCAACGCATCAACGTTTGCAGGTATAAACCTTGAAAAGATGGGCGCAAAGATCATAGCAGTTAGCGACTCTAGGGGCGCAATCTCCATTCCTGCAGGCGCAAAGGTTGCAAAGATACTAGAGCACAAAAAGAAAAAGGGTACAGTCGTGGGATTCCCAGGCAGCAAAAAGATAACTACAGAGCAGCTATTAACTACGAAATGCTCCATACTGGTACCTGCGGCACTGGAAAACCAGATAACTGCAAAGATTGCCTCAAAGCTCCAGTGCAGGATTCTTGCAGAGGCTGCAAACGGTCCGACACTGCCAGAGGCAGACCCAATTATTTACAAGAAAAACATACTGGTAATCCCTGACATTCTGGCAAATTCTGGCGGCGTCTGCATATCATATCTGGAATGGGTGCAAAACAACATGGGATACTATTGGAGCTATGACGAGGTGGCAAAAAAGATGGAGGCAAACATTACCAAAGGCTTCAAGGACGTATATGCCCGCTCCAAAAAGTACAAAGTTGACATGAGAAAGGCCGCCATGGTGCTTGCAGTCGAGAGGGTCACCGAGGCCTTTGACCAAAAGGGAATCTGGCCATAGTTTCAGGCAATGCCTTGCTGGTGCAAAACGCAGAGATGGAGGATTTGCCTTGTACATGTCACATTCCTAGAACTGCCCTGATCCCATTAACTTTAATATACACATGACTGATTGACCGATCAAATGAGTGCCATTGCCCGAAGAATATTCGAGAATACAATGCAGACAGACCACAAGATAATCACAGAAGAGTCATCAAAGTCCATTTTAAAGAACTATGGCGTAAAGGTGCCTCCCTTTGCACTAGTCACGTCTGCAGAAGAGGCGGCAAGCCAGGCAAAACAGATTGGCTTTCCAATAGTGATGAAAGTCGTCTCCCCGCAGATACTGCACAAGACTGAGGTAGGCGGCGTAAAGGTGGGACTTGAAAATACTACTGATGTGAAAAAAGCATTTACAGACATGTATGGCAGACTCTCAAGGAAAAGGGGTGTGGATGTAAAAGGGATACTGCTTGAAAAGATGGTTCCAAAGGGGGTGGAACTTATCGTTGGAATTCAAAACGACTCGCAGTTTGGCCCCATAATCATGGTTGGCATGGGTGGTATTATGACAGAGGTGATAAAAGACGTGGCGTTTCGCATGCTGCCAATTACTAGTGCAGATGTGCGCTCGATGCTAAATGAACTAAAGGGCGCAAAACTGCTAAAGGGATTCCGCGGAAGCGCACCCATTGATATGGGAATGCTTACAAGGATGCTCATGCAGATTGGCAAGCTTGGCATGGAGCATGCTGACTATATCAACAGCATTGACTTTAATCCTGTAATTGTATATCCAAAGTCTCACTATGTGGTGGATGCAAAGATAATACTCAACAAGACCCTCAAACAGGACTCGATATCACGAGTCAAGCCAAACAAAGAGTCAATGGAGGACTTTTTCACGCCAAAGTCAGTAGCACTTGTTGGCGCATCATCGACTCCCGGAAAGATTGGAAACTCTATACTTGACAGCCTTGTAAACCATGACTACAAGGGTAAAGTGTACCCGATTAATCCAAAGGCAGGCAAGATATTCGGGCAAAAGTGCTACCCGTCAGTTGCAGCAGTACCCGGCAAGGTGGACCTCGTCGTGATATCAGTAGACCTCTCAATTACTCCCCCGGTACTAGAGGACTGCGCCAAAAAGGGCGTCCACAGTGTAGTAATAGTGTCCGGTGGTGGCAAGGAGCTAGGAGGCAAGCGAGCAGAGTATGAGGCAGAGGTAAAGAGGCTGTCTGCAAAGCACAAGATAAGAATAATTGGTCCCAACTGTATCGGAATGTTCAATGCGGCAAACCGCCTTGACTGCGCGTTTCAGGGACAGGAGAGGATGGTTCGCGCAAAGCTTGGCCCCGTCGCGCTACTCTCACAAAGCGGCACCATGGGAATCAGCTTTTTGGAGAGCGCCGACTCGTTTGGCCTCTCAAAAATGGTAAGCTATGGTAATCGCTCAGACGTTGATGAGGCAGACATGATATGGTACCTTGCAAACGACCCGCAGACAAAGGTGATAGCCCTGTATGTAGAGGGGTTTGGGGACGGCCGCAAGTTTATCAACACGGCAAGGCGCGTAATGAGGGAGAGAAAAAAGCCGGTCATAATATGGAAGAGCGGCCGAAGTACGCTCGGGGCAAAGCAGGCTGCCTCCCACACTGGCTCGCTTGGCGGCTCAAACGCGATAATAATGGGTGCATTCAAGCAGGCAGGAATCATCTCTGTTGATAGCTATCAAGAGCTGGTGGCAGTCTCAAAGGCGCTTGCCTGGCAGCCTGCCGCAAAAGGGAACAGGGCCGGACTGTGCAGCAACGGGGCAGGACCAATGATTGGGGCAATAGACCAGTTTGAGCGGCTCGGACTCTCACTTGCAAAAGTGTCTTCGAGTACGCGCAACAAGATGGTAAAGCACTTTCCGCCCACCTATGTGATTGGCAGCGGCAATCCTGCAGACGTGACAGGAGGGGCGACTGCAGATGACTATCGGTTTACAATCCAGGCACACATGGATGACTCGGGAGTCGACATACTCATGCCGTGGTTTGTATTCCAAGACGACCCGCTTGAAGAGGTGATAATTGATTATCTGGCCGCTTTCTCAAAGAAAAGAAAAAAGCCCATACTTGTAGGCGGCAACGGCGGGCCGTACACTGCAAAGATATCAAAACTCATAGAGGCAAGAAAAATTCCTGTATATGATGACCTGCGCGACTGGTGCGCCGCAGCATCTGCGCTCGCACAGTGGGGGAAAACCTCGAGATAATCTATCTGCATTCCATACACATCTGAAAATATTTCTGGAATCCTGCCGCATATCAGAGATGACTGGGGCGTACACAGAGGTTGTAATGAGGGGATTATACCATAATAATAAACGATATTAGGCTTGGTTGATAGATATGCCGATCATCTAGTATTGGCTTTACGCCTGACCTGAATCCATACACCGGGATAATGGATAACATTTAATTCCTATGTGGTCAGGCGTGTATTCATGCTGGTAACAACGTCTGCCTCTGATGGCATCTGCACTGTAACGATAAACAGGCCTGACAAGCTAAATGCCATGAACATTGATGTTGCAAAAGAACTGATAAGGACATTTGAGGCGCTCAACCGCAACGACGACATCAAAGTGATAATACTTACAGGCGAGGGTAAAAAGGCATTCTCTGCCGGGGCTGATATTGAATACATGGCCTCCATCTCCCCTGAAGAGTCAGTCGACTATGCAAAGACAGGCCAGCTTGTCACATCTACAGTAGAGCTGGCAAGGCAGCCGACAATTGCTGCAATCAACGGGTTTGCGCTCGGGGGAGGGTGTGAGCTTGCAATGTCTTGTGATATTAGAATTGCAGCAGATACTGCAAGAATAGGACAGCCAGAGGTGACAATTGGCATACCCCCAGGATGGGGTGGAACACAGAGGTTGCTGCGAATAGTTGGAATTGCAAAGGCAAAAGAGCTAGTCTACACTGGCAAGATGATCTCTGCTGCTGATGCAGAAAAAATAGGCCTTGTAAACAAGGTAGTCCCGCTTGACTCGCTTGCCGACGAGGCAGCAAATATGGCACAGCAGATAGCGGCAAACTCGTCTATGGCAATACAAATGTCAAAGACGGCAATCAACAACGGCCGCAACGCGGATCTCAATACGGGTCTTGCAGTAGAGCTGCTTGCATGGCGCAACTGCTTTACCCATCCGGACAGAAAAGACCGCATGACTGCGTTTATGGAAAAGAAAAAGTGATCGAATTCAAAGGTGTGTTCACGCCTGCATCCACCCCCTATACCCGTGCAAACTAGGGAAAAGCTTATTATGATTTGCCGCTACACAAGCAGTAATGGCAACTGAACAGACACAAAAGTTGGTCACGGTCACTCCAAAGGCGGCCGAAAAGATCAAAGAGTTCATGAAGGAAGAGGCCGAATCACCAGAGTACCTTAGGGTTTACGTCCAAGGTGGCGGGTGTTCTGGTCTCTCATACGGCATGGGCTTTGAAAAGGCGCCAGAGGAGGATGACCTCGTAATGGAGGAAGGCGGTGTAAAGATTCTAGTGGACAGCTACAGCGTCGACCACCTAAAGGGGGCAAACGTGGACTATATCGAGAGTCTCATGGGCTCTGGGTTTAAGATCAACAACCCAAACGTCACAAAATCCTGCTCTTGTGGTCACTCTTTTAGCACCGAATAATCTAAAAAAATTTTTCATTTTTCAACTATACACATCACGATAGTCTGCACGAGCATTTACAAATCCGCACAGGGCACAAACCATAAAAAATGCATCCTAAAACCGGCATGAATATAATAAATGGCAATGCTGGCAGGATTCATACTGCTTGCATCCAGTGTTGTGTGTATACAAAATGACCAGTCATACAGAAAGTGACGGCTCGCTGCACATGGTAGGCGAGATTAAAAACAGACTAGCGCACCCGGATCAGCGCCACAACATTTGACACAAGATATGCTCTGGAAGGCTCACAGCAGTCCTGATTCCTGCAGCCGGTTTAAGATGGGTGATATCTCTACTAGCATCATGTTTTTTTCAAGCGGGGTCGGCTGTGAGAACGCCACCGGAAACGCTATTGTAAGCATGTCTTGATCCGTGTGCGATATCCTCACAGAGTGGACCCTGCAGCCCGTACCTGACAAAAAGTCCTTCCATTTTGCAAGATGTCCTGATACTCTTGAGACGTTTTGCTCTACCTCAAAGATGCTAGTATTCAGATCCGTGTCAAACAGCCTGAACTTTACAAGCGGCACCATGATGGTGCCCCCGTAGATATTGTCATGGTTTTTTATCATGGATTCTACAATCTCCTCAGAGTCCTTTCTCTCAAAGATATTGCCATAGTCGGGATCAAAGTATCCTGCAACCATTCTTTTAGAGTCGTATATGCGAAAGTAACCCTCATCAAAATCCAGCTTCCACAATGCTCAAGGTAACGGCCTGTGCATAATTAAACGGCGCGGCACTATATGGTGCCGGTTTTGCAGGACTTGGGATAGTTAAATAAACCGGAATCAGTCCACAAATGCCATGACCATATCAGAGGAGAACAGGGACTTTATCAGCAGCCTGATAGACTATTACATCAGCGAGTCTGCCTCGTACAGACAGATTGCCGGGGACTATTCCCCAGAGATAGAGTCAGTACCTGATACGGCGTTTGGAATAATCGTGGGGTGCATCTATGCGGGATTTTTGCAGGCCTGCCAGAACCAGCAGCTGACGCCGGGTCTAGAGGAGATGCAAGAACTCGGCAAGATGATAAAGGCAAAGGCGCCACTCATCAAAAAATCCATACTTGATCCCGGCCAGGAGGATAAATCATGAATGTGGATGGCAGCAAGATAATTTTTTGCATGGGAGTGGCATCTGCAGTAGTCACTGCAGCAGTAGCCCTGTATTTTGCCATTCGTTAGAGATAAATCATCTCACGCATCAAGGACTTTGTTGTCGGCTACAAACGAGTTCAAGGTGACGCAGATGGCAGACAACGGCAGGACAATCCAGCTGACCATGGTAGAGAACGTCTCGACAGAGCCCATATCACAAAAGCAGATGATAATAGATAATGTCGCAAAAAAACTTGATGCAGATACAAAAGAGCACGTCATGCCGCTGCTAGAGGCGATACTGCAGGCCCAGCCGACTGTCAACATAAAGACGTACCAGCAGACACAAATCACAGTGGCAATGCCAAAGTCAAGATACGAGAGTATCGACAGGCCCCAAGTCGGCGACCTGATTGGCATTGACTTTAGGAAAATTTAGTTTTTATCTCTTGCATTGTATTTATCGGTGCAGAACATGCAAAGTCACGACACACAAACACCTCTGTCTTCTCCCCGAGCAGCTTGCCTGCAAAAAATGGATATCTCTCCAACTCTCTGAGATTATCAGCATTATCCACTGTTAGAAGAAGGGAGTTTGGCAGATATCTAGAGTACAAAAATCTGCAAATATCCTGGTTTTCAGTATTGAGCACGAGTATCTCTTCGGGACCGTGCAAAAAAAGCGACATTACACAGAGCATATAGCCGAATCCAAACGGGTTCTCAGCAGCTGCCCGGGCCTGTGATTTCACTGCGCGCCTTGCAATTTCTTCCAGCTCTGTTGCGCCTGCAAGATGATGCAGCCGTATCATTGCTAGCGCTGCAACAGAATTACCAGACGGCAAGGAGAGATCATGGCTGTTTCTAGGGCGCACTATGAGCTGCTCGTGATTATGTGATGTCATAAAAAAGCAGGCATTGCCGGAATCCCAAAAGTCTTCTGCCATGACTCTGCCTAGATCGAGCGCCCACTGTAAATGGCGCGGATCAGAGGAAATCTCAAAGACATCTAAAAGCGCGTTTGCAAGGTATGCATAGTCCTCTAGATACCCTCCTATCTTGGCAGAGCCGTCCTTGTATGCATGAAATAATCTGCCATCTTTGTACATCTGTTTTCTGATAAAGTCAAGGCACATCATTGCCGCATCAATATACCTTTGATCCCCGCTGACACGGTACCCCTTTGCAAGGGCAGTCACCATTAGGGCGTTCCAGGATACGAGTATCTTTGCATCAAGTCCGGGCATGGGTCTGTGGCTGCGCGCCTCTAGCAGTTTTTTAGAGCATGACTCTAGTATCTCTTTTGCTATACCTTCTGACACGCCGCAGTGAAACGCGACTGCAGAGAGCTCTAAATTATTGCACAAAATGCTTCTTCCCTCCCAGTTTCCCCCGTCAGTTACGTCATGGTACAAGCAAAACAGGTCTGCATCATCCCCAAGTATTACCTTGATCTCGGATTTCTTCCATGTATAGTATGTGCCTTCGCTGCCTTCCGAGTCTGCATCATATGCAGAATAAAATCCGCCATCACCATCTCTCATCTCGCGCAGTACAAAGTCAAGTGTCTTTTTCATCACGTCAAGATAAAATGAATCCCCCGTTACCTGGTATGCTTCTGCATAGTTTACTGGAATCAGGGCATTATCATAGAGCATCTTTTCAAAGTGTGGCACGAGCCATCTGGAATCAGTCGAATACCTGTGAAAGCCGCCACCAATCTGATCAAATATGCCGCCGCGCGCCATCTTTTTTAGCGTCTTTTGCGCAAACCCGCCAAAGCGCGCCATGCCAGTCATATCAGAGTATCGGAACAAAAACGAGATGCATGCAGTGTTTGGAAACTTTGGTGCAGAGCCAAACCCGCCGTATGTGGAATCTCCCATCTGCAGCAGGTTCATGGCAGCCTCATCAAGTGTTGTCCTGTCAATCTCACCACTACCTGCAGGCTCTGTCTTTTGTAGAGCATCTACAAAACTCTGCGCAGATTTTTCCACATCTCTTGGTTTTTCGCGCCATGCCTGTGAGAGTCTTCTGCACAGGCTGCCAAATCCGGGACGGCCGTGCATGTCAAGTGGCGGAAAATAAGTGCCTGCAAAAAACGGTCGCTGATCCGGTGTGAGAAATACACTCAGTGGCCATCCGCCTTGGCCTGTGGCCATCTGGCATGCCTTTTGATACACATCATCAAGGTCGGGGCGCTCTTCTCTGTCAACTTTGATGTTTACAAAGTTTGCATTCATGAATTCTGCTATCTGCTTGTCTTCAAATGACTCGTGCGCCATTACGTGGCACCAGTGGCACGCGCTGTACCCAATGCTCAGGAATATGGGTCTGTTGAGTTCTTGCGCCTTTTTGAGGGCATCTGCGTTCCACGGATGCCATTCCACCGGATTGTGCGCGTGCTGGAGCAGGTATGGACTCGTCTCATCAATAAGCGCGTTTGCAGTCATCCCCATATTCCCCTGCCTTCTGTAAGCTCGTATATTCTTACGTTTATCTTGCCGAGCAGCTTTACCTTTGACTTGTGGGCCTTTTTGTCATGAGTATAGTCTTTTTTCTCGACTAGTTCCTGCAGCCGCTGCAGCTGTACTAGTGAGAGCTTGTTAAACTCGCTCTTGGAGCCAGATACCTGCCGTAGCAGCTTTACCCGCTCAATGTCTTCTTTTGTGGCATCCACTATGCTGGTAAAATTGTATGCCCTTTATTTCTCTAGTGAGTTTGAGACTATGATCCACGTCATTGTTAAAAAGGATGCGGTTGCATCCCGGGCATACTGGACACTGCGCGGCTCCATCCCTGCCGTATCGCACATGTGCGGCTCCTGCGCATGAATTGATATTTTTGATCCGTGGGATCAATGATCTGCTCTTGTCTCTTACCGACAATCTTGGAGAGGTCGTCTGGCAGGTACTATGGAGAAAGGTTTACGAGAATCGCAAGTACAGGCCGGACACGTACGGACTCGGCGCATTAATGATGTGCTCTGGAATGTGGGGGTTGATGGGGTCAAATCCTATGGAACTTACTGGTCTGATACAATTAGACTGGATACATTTTTGAAGGTTTAAGATACTGCCTAGTTTGTATTCTATACTTGATCAAAACCCTGCAAAAAATCAGTAGTGTGCATGACGTTCTTTCGAAAAGTTTTTCGCCTGTCAACCATACTCTAGTGCATGATGTAGACTGTTTTTACCATGGTGTGGATGGAATTATATTGTTTTTATGTATTGTGGTTTTGTGGGCTCTGTCCATAATTTTCCTGTAAAATGACCACAAAATTTAAGGATCATGAGCGCACCTGACCGAAACAGCTTTTGATCAGCACCTCTCAGTACACGCAATGTCTAGAACTCCAAACTACGAGGCAGACAGGAGAAACGACGGAAAGAAGAGGAGAATAGGACTGCTCAAATGCCGCAAGGTAGCGCGCAAGCTTGCCCCCGCACATGTGGATGCAGAACAGCTGGCTACTGCCGTTGTGTGTATGATCGTCAAGTCACAATACCATCTGTCGTACGGGGGGGGATCTTGCATCCTATTTGCAAATGCATTCGGATGAGTTCAAAATGTGTGGTCTGAAAAAAAACACCTTCAAAGTCTAAACTGCACATCATGTCAAAGATGATTATATCTACGGACGACGACTTTTGTCACGATGTCCTGCAGAAGACGGCAGGCAGATGTGCGTTTGGTGACATAGTTGGAGACTTATGGGATTTGGCACCAATATGTACGAGAGCTGGTTCAACGCAAAATACGGGGACAGCTCCAGACGCGGATATGCAAAGCTGCACATTCTAGCAGTATATAACGGCGTCATAGTACAGTTCGAGGTGACAAAGTATACACCAGCAGACTCGTCTGTATTCCGGAAGATGCTTGCACATCTATCCACAGGTTCTGGAATTGTAGATCTTGATGTTGCATATGATTCCAAGCTCAATTATATCATGATAGTTGTGCAATGGTCGTGTTCCCGTGATGTATGCCCAAAAGAACGCTAGGTGCAACTGGTACGGCGCGCGCAAAGATGTGCCGGTGGGCAAGTACCCGTCCAGGCGAGTTTGAGAGTGTGTATGGAGTGCGCAACAAAATCGAGTCATTCTTCTTGTCAATAAAGAGGAGGATTGATGTGTTTGTGCGCGCCAGATCACTCCCTGTAAGGACCGTCGAGATCTTTACGATGATCCTTTGCCATAACATGATTGTCTAACTGCGAGAAACCCATCACGCTGTAGTGCTCCTAGCCAATGGCAAGCTCATGCGCCCTATTTGCGCTATTGTTTTTGGAATTCAGAGACGCGCGTGGTCATCACGGTGCCGTTAATTACCATAGAATGAATCTATCGGGGCAGATCAAAATCCACAGATCCTCGTTTTGAGGCTATTATGGACAGAGCCGATAATGGCAACTATGTTACTAATCAGGCATTTTGCTCTATTTTGGATCAGACGGGGGGGGGGCGACATTTTCTACAATACCTATTTACTGTTTACGTGTAGATTTTACTTGTTGACAATATACGCCATTTCGGTGATCCTAGTGGTAGCTTGCATACTAGTGTGGACAGGTGATGCCTTTGCGGATCAACATGTGGTTCCCAACATACCGCCTAAGATAAGCATCACGATGAATGGAGCCGAGTTTGTAGATAGGATATACGCGACGACCAATCCCTCTGCCGAGCCATACGTGGTAAACGCTACGTGCACAGACGACATTCTAGGAGACATTACAGACAGGCTTGACATAAGAATACACAAT
>RHFD01000020.1 GCA_003724325.1 Nitrosopumilus sp. D6
TGGGTGCAAGCATGTGTGCCGGGGTAGCCAAGCGGTAAGGCGGCCGTCTCGAAAACGGCTACGCGAAAGCGTGCAGGGGTTCAAGTCCCTTTCCCGGCGCCAGTTCCACATGGTTCCAAAATAACGAGTCATAGATGTGGCCTGTCTATTCACTAGGCACGCGTTCCAGCCATTGCGACAGAACTTTTTAATAGCACATCCTGCCTAGTATACATCATGGCAACAGCAGAGCAGGTGGATGTAGAGGACAATACTACCTCAAATGAGGAACGTCCCAAGTTTAAATGTGAATACAAGATCATCACAAACACGAGTCCCAAAGTAATAGAAGGATTTCGAAAGATCGGCATCATGCTGGATGCCGAACTCAGGGCAGAGGAGGAAGAGCAGGCCCGTAAGGAAAAGACTACTTGAAAACCCCATTCAATAGGCAAGAATAATGACTAATACAAACAGACGAATACTCACGGATGCTCTCCGATGGCAGAAATTTAAAGATATAATGTATGCATTTTTTGATCTTGAGCGGCTGTTATACATGAAGGACAGCAAGATGTATCAGACCGAGATCAGACACATGAGAAAATATATCGTGATATCTCTGGTGATCGTGGTGGAACAGTTTTGCAGAGAAATAGTAAAGGTGCAGGCAGAAGAGGCGCCAGTTCGGACATCCGTCTGGAAGAGACTGTTCGGCAAAACCACTAGTAATACTGCGCCAGAAATAGACGTATCGCGCAACTTTCAGAATATTCCGATCATAACCAGAACGCTTGGAAGGTACGGTATAACTGGCATCTTTGACGGTGATAACGGAACTGAGATGAAGAAGATCATGGAGGATCTCATATCTGCCCGCCACGATGCGGTTCATACCGTCACATATCCACTGTTTGACGTGATGGTCGGATATGGGGTGGTGGAAGAGCTGTTCCGGCGCATATTAGATCTGTCAGTCCTTGAAAACTCATCAAACATAGATATTGCCAAGGCCGGATATGAGCTCAATATTGGCAATCAGGACGAGGCTGCAAAAATCATGCGCGGTGTAATCCACATGATTGGAAAATCACACAACATCATGTACAACAAGAGCATTGCATGGAACACACTTCAAATGCACGAACGGGCAGTCGAGTGTTTAGATGATCTTGCTGAGACAAGGCCTAACGATCGCAAGATATTGATCCAACTGGGTCACTCCCTTGGCAACCTAGGCAACAGAGATGAGGAGATCAAATGTTATACTCGTATTCTACAGCTGCAGCCTAATGACGTGGTTGCTCTGTCTAACTTGTGCATCACAATGACAGATCTGGGCCGCAAGGAGGAAGCTGACTCGTATCTTGAAAAAATGCATGCAATGAAACTTGAGAATCCAATGGATTTCTTCTACAAGGGTCTGGCGCTGGGTACGCTAGAGCGCCACAAAGAGGCACTTGAGTGCTTTGAACAGGCGCTTGGCATGCGACCCGGTGATCCGAACATATTGTTTTCCAAGGGTGCAGCCCTTGTCGGCATGGAAAGATACGAGGAATCTTTAGACTGCTTTGACGCAGTACTGGAGGCATGGCATGGTAACAAGGATGTGCTACTGGCCAAGGCAGGCACGCTTGAGATCTTGAACAGACACAAAGAGTCAGCAGAGTCCCGAAGGCTTGCAGAGTCTTGGGACTAGGCTCAACAAACTAGACAACATTGGTTATTATGATGACACTAAACTTAACAATGGTTTTTATCAAATCAAATCTTGGAATGATCCATATTTCATTCCTGTCTTGATGCCGCCAAGTTTACAGTATCTGGTGACAGAACTTTTTAATAGCACATCATGCCTAGTATACATCATGGTAACAACAGAGAAACAGGCGGATGCAGAGGCCAAAACCACATCCAAGGATACAGAATACGAATTTGATTACAGGATGATCACAAACAGGAGTCCCAAAGTAATAGAAGGATTTCGAAAGATCGGCATCATACTGGATGCCGAACTCAGGGCAGAAGAAGAGCAGGCCCGTAAAGCAAAGGCCAAGGCTTGAAAACACTATTCAATAGGCGAGAATAATGACTAATACAAACAGACGAATACTCACGGATGCTCTCCGATGGCAGATATTTGAGGATATCATGTATGCATTTTTTGTAGTGACTATTACGCATGAAGGACAGCAAGATGTATCAGACTGAGATCAGACACATGAGAAAATACGTCACGATATCACTGGTGACTGGCAGAACAATTTCGTATAAAGACACAGGCAGAAGAGGCCACCGGTTCTAACATCTGTCTGGAGACTGTTTGGCAGAAACACTAGGCAGCATCAAAGGCAAAACACACCAAATCAGCCATGACTGGCAGGCGCAGCACTGCAGATACCGAGATGCAGGGTCTGCACAGAGTCATTACACATATTCTGGGATGTGGGCAAAGGCCTTTTTGTAATGGTGTCTTTGGCGCATGGTTAATTTAAGAGAATGTGTGACTCGTGGCATGCCAGACATGGAATCTCAGATAAGGGACTCGGGCATACCTCTGGGAGATCTGATTGCCCACTTTAAGATAAAGTGCCGCATCTGCGGCCACCACCGCATAATGCATGACGCAGATGGCGCCTGCGGGGGAGTTATGAACAAGCCGTGCGGTTCTGGCTGTGATGAGTTTGAGCCAGAGTGATCTCTGCTGTCTGGAATTCTTTAATACGATGAGTGTCATATTTTGAGTGATGGATGAGACCAGGGTATACCCACAGGGATACGAGCCACACGACGAGCCGGACTCTTTTGATCCCGGACTGCGAAACCAGCTACTTGACTACATTCTAAAGTCGGCCCCCACAGAAGTCATAGACACGGATCTGTTTGCAGTCATGGCAAAGAGGCGCTCTACAAGAAAGTTCTCAGAGAAACCAGTCGAGGCTACAAAGGTAGACAAGGTGATTGCTGCTGCAGATACAGCCCCTACTGCTGGAAACTATCAGGGCTTTGAGATATTTTACGTGAGGGATCCCAAAAAAAAGCAGCTCTTGGTGGGCGCGTGCAACAACCAGCCGTATGTCAATGCGCCAGTAGTACTTGTCTTTTGTAAGAATCCGTCCCGTGTACGGTTTGACTTTGACGAGTACGTGCTCAAAAAATTTGCAATACAGGATGCCACCCTTGCAGCCGGCTATTCACAGCTTGCAGCCCAGGCACTAGGTCTTAGTTCCATATGGATAGGAATGTTTGACGAGCAAAAGGTAATGGAGATAATAGGGACTGCCCTGACTCCATCCTCTGTACTGTGTATGGGATATCCAGAGCAGACGCGCTTTCCAAAGCCGCGCCGCAACCTCAAGGAACTAGTACACGTGGTGTGACTCAGACTTAAATAATGAATACTCTATGTATATTCCATGACTGATGCATACGTAATGATAAACTGCGACCTGGGCGCAGAAGAAAAGCTCATTGCCAAGCTCCGGGAGCTAGAGCAGGTCAAAGATGTATTTGAGACCATTGGCACACACGACATGATGGTGGTAATCAGGGCCGAGAACTTTGAGACGATCCGGGATATTGTCTCACGGACCATACAAAAGCTTGACAAGGTGCGCTCTACTGCGACACTGATTAAAAAGGATAATTAGTACGTGCAGATATAGTTGTATAATGGAGGAAAAAAACGAGATAGACAAGTTAATTGATGACATGATTGCAGGCGGCGATGATCTCGTAAAGAATCTAAAGACAGTGCTTCCAAACCCGCTTGCAGAGTCAATGGTAATGTTTCACGAGTCACATGTGGCAAACCTCAAAAAGATTCAAAAGTTTCTCAACAGATAACCTGCAATGTATTTGCAGAACTAGCCGTCCTTGCCGGGGCCTACCATGTCCTCTGGTTTTACTTTACTATCCCAGTCTCCGCGAGCTCCCCTAATCAGCGAAAAGATGCCGGCCCCGATAATACACGCTATCAGGGCAAAGAATACCGCCTGCTCTGCCACCCTTGTAGAACAGTCAGTCTCCACAGGCTCTCCATCCTTGGGGTATGTGTGGCACGTTCCAAATTCATCAGACTCAATGCTGGCTGCCCGATAGTCTGCACCGAGCGCACCAAGTGTCACAAAGCCTGCAAAGACTAGCGCCATTCCTATTATCACAAACCTCATGTCACTCATCATACACCAATTATCTGCGTATTATTTACACCTTGGTCTCTAATAGTTTCTTGAGGTTGCAAAGTGATAAATCATAAAATGACCCCATACCATCAAGAAACCCGGCAAACTCTTTTCTTGTCATGTTGACGCTTGTGTATGACTGCCATGTGATCTTTGTGCCGCCGCGCACACCTCTAATTGAGATGCTAGCTACATATGCCCTGACTGGCAGGCCGCTAGTTGCAATGTACGTGTACGACTCGCCTGTCTTCCACGACGTGACGTGCTCTTCTACCCTACTTGCATCCTCAAACGTGATCAGCCGTACTGCTCCCACGCCGCGCCTCTTTTTTGAGAGATATGTGGTCTTTTTGACTCCCGCTGCCCATGCCGGCAGGCCTGCAATATCGCTGATTCTTCTCCACACCACTCCCGGGGGAGCGCATACCTTGACTGTCTTTTTGAGCGTGCCTGCGTGGTTCACACTGGTGGCTTGGGTGTGCCGGATTTTAAACCTTGAACGTACAAATTTTAATCCCCGTATATTCAGGATATAGAATGGTGTTTGGATGGGGCAAGAAAAGGCCCGCAGAGGCTCCCGTACGCAGGGAGATATCGCTGCAAGAAGTTCCCGGGATAGTAGCAGAGATCAACTCGCTGCGCGAGTCTCTCTCCTTATCAGAGCTAAAAAAGATACGTGATGAGACTGCTCCGCTAGTCGAGGATTTGATGGAGATAGGGCTATTACTTGAAAGAGACGACCTCAACGTAGATGATGTAGACAAGCACATTGGCGTGATAGTGGTGCGCGGCAAAAAGCAGGTAATTGACGTCATAAAAAAGGGTGTTACAAGCCTGCCAGAGGTCTCCTCTATTAATGACGCTCAAAATCTTGACGTGCTGCTAGGCCAGATATTAAAAAAGGTCGGCGATGTGCTAGGGAGGCAGACACGTGTAATACACATATTTGCAAAAAAATACGCCCAGCAGCTAAAAGACAGCCTCGAGGTGATGAATGCAAACAAAAAAGAGATTCACCGGCTGCTTGCAGAGGTTCAATCACAAAAGACAGCATCCGAGGGAATACTCGGGCGGGTAAGCCAGATAGGCGCGACAGAATCCTCGCACTCTGCCATCTTGAAAAAGATCAAAGAGACACAGCATGAAATCGAGTCACTTGATTCTAGGAGAAAATCCCTGCAAGAGTCAATAGGCATGGTACAGTCATCTCCCGAGTATAAAAAATATCTGGATCTGCAGGAAAAACTTGACAAATTTACAGGACAAAAAGAATCCATACGCGGCGAGGTGAGCGCACAATTTGCAAAGATATCAAGACCGCTTGGCAGATACGAGTACGGCTCGGCCCTTGACAAGGAGCAAAAAGGTCTATTACGAGTGCTAGTATCTGCCCCATACGACGCGCTGCTACCGCAGAACGCTGACCCCATAATAGTCATACTTGAAAACGTCAGAAAGGCCATATCTTCTGGCTCGATATCTGTAAAGGATGTAGAAAAATCTCTTGCATTTCTCACAGAGACCGAAGAGGCGCTCGATGGGTTTGTGCAAAAGATATCAGGATACGAGTCGGGGCGCAAAAAACTCCGGGCAGAGCTTGACTCGCTACGATCTGCAAAGCTCGAGTCCATGGAGGGGGATCTTGCAAAGAACACGTCGCTTTTGGAGGGGATGCATCTAAAGTCCGAGTCGCTCCGGGGCGAGGCAGACGAGGCAGAATCAAGTATTCCAAAGATTGTCTCTGAGATAGGTGATCTACTTGGGGGATTCTCTAACACAAAGTATGTAATCAAATACGGGGGGCTCTGAGCATGTTTGGAGGAAAGAAACTCGAGCGCACAGTAACACTGCGGCGCGATGTGGTGGATAGCATCCTCTCATACTGCCAGATAAAACATCCAAACGAGGGCGTCTTGATACTAAAGGGCAAGTCAAAGCGCGGCCAGATAAGTGTCAACGGGCTGGTGATTCCGCCGTTTAGCGAGTCAGGTCCGACATTTGCGGGGTTTCCACACTCGTTTTTGCCCTTTGATCTGAGCTATGTGGGGATGGTGCACTCGCATCCTAGCGGCTCTGCAGAGCCGTCTGTGACTGATCTGCACAACTTTTTCGGGCTCGTCTCACTGATTGTACAGTTCCCCTACAAAGACGAGTCAATTTTTGCCTGGGATAGTGGTGGCAATCCCGTACCGCTCTCAATACAGCCGGAATTATAGACAACATATCACAAAACTTTATAACTGTTCCAAGGGCACACACTGTATTGTTCCAGTTCAGCTCGTACCTCGTGTTTCTATTTGCATCCCTTGCAGTCAGCATAGCCCTGCAGTGGATACTCCCGTTTCCGTTTGGGCTAGCGGCGGCACTGGCGATATTTGTAGTGTTTCCACTCTTGCTGCGCAAGCGGTACGGACGCATGGGCGGGTACGGTTCTGGAACAGGCGGCGGATTCTTTGGAATGGGCGCACAAGGCGCTACTCGTATAAAGTATGTGTGCCTTGTGTGTAATAACAAGCACAAGGGAGGCACGTGTCCGCGCTGTGGCTCAAAGGCGCAGCGGGCTGACTTTTAATGTCACTAGAAGAGATGCGCTCAAAGGTAATCTTTCACAACTCTGTAGATGTGTGGATATCACTATGTACAGAACGCAGCTTGCCATGGGAGGATCCTGCGGCGTATAAAAAATTCATTGCATATCTGCTAGAGCACAATCTAAACCTAAAGGCGTTTAATCTGTGCGCGCACGAGGCCGGGGCAGAAGACAGCGCAAAGACAAAGCTTGCAGAGTCACTTGCAGTGACAAAAGACGATCCAAACTCGCGCGTCTACACCATAAAGCTGGCAGATTCTGCGCTAGACACGATCCGCAAATATGCTACCTCTTGAGCCTCGGATTCACTATTGCATCTAGCGCGTTTCCAATGAATACAAACGCCAGACCTGTCAATGCAATCATTACTCCCGGGGGCATTATCCACCACCACAGGCCGCGCGCACCTGCGCCATAAGTGTCTGCGTCGTGAAGTATCTGCCCCCACGTGGGAAACGACGGATCTCCCAACCCTAGAAAGCTCAGTCCTGCCTCTGTAGTAATTGCTGCCGGAACTGATATTGCAATGCTTGCAAACGCATAAGGGAGAAGCTGCGGCAGTATGTGTTTTAGTATTATTTTAGAGTCTTTTTGCCCCATCATGCCTGCTGCATCGACGTATCCGCGCGTCTTTATCTGCAGTGACATGCTCCGGGACACCTTTGCAACGCCTACCCATCCAAACACCATGAGAAATCCCGCCATTACAAATATGCTATTACTGATTGTTATTGAGAGTATGATGAGAAACGGCAGGGCAGGCAGCGCGTATATCACGTCGTTGAATCTCATCATGGTCTCGTCTGTCTTTTTACCGCGGTACCCTGCATACACGCCATAAAGCAGGCCCATGACTACAGATGCAATGGCTACGACTAGCCCGATGAAGAGGGCAAGCGGTGTGCCCCACAATAATCCGACTGCAAGGTCGCGGCGTAACTCGTCTGTGCCCATCACCCCAAAGGCCTTGCCTCCTATTATCAGCCGCGAGTCTGATACTTTTATGCCATCCCCTGTATGGTAAATATTTGCTACAAAGACATACCTGCCCTTTAATGGTTCATTATAATCTGTATACGAGAATAAGAGTTCCTCTGGGGGCAGCCTCTCCAAGTCAAAGCCAAATGTATCTGACTGCATTGCAATGTTCTTTTTTATGGAATAATCCGTAGAAAAGACTCGTTCTGTGTGGGTAGTGCGCGCCTCTAGGTATGGAAGCGATGATGAAAGAATATCCATCCTTATACCGTCGGGTCTTAGCACATACATTTGTAATAGCGGCGAGCCAGAATACTCTGCTGAAAATTCATAGATAAAGTCATTTGGAAATCCGTCATAGATATAGTCAAATGCAAAACTACTAGTCACAAGCGATACATCCCCTATAATACTGCCTGTATCTGGCGAGTCAAGTATGAGGTGCTCGGGGGCCTTTTCTACTAGAAACAGGTTTGTCCACGCAGGCACTGCAACCTTTGGGTATGAGATCCAGCTCTGGGGATTGTTCCATTCCTGGAACGTCTCTACTGGTATGGCAATCACGGCTACAACTGAGATGATTATTAGTGTGGCAAGTATAGAGATGCCTACCATTCCCATCTTACTTTTGAGGAACTCGTCTCTTATCTCACGTGAGGCAGCGCCGCTCATACATCACACCCCCGCGCGTATCCTCGGATCAAAGTACCCGTAGAGAAGATCCGCTATGAATATGCTGACTAGAAAAAACGCAGTAAGAACGTACGTGGCTCCAATAATTACGGGCAGATCCAGCACGGTAATTGCGTCAAAGTAGAGCCTGCCCATGCCGGGCCAGTCAAAGACGGCCTCTGTTATTATGGCACCTCCAAGCGATCCGGACAGGCTGAGCGCAAGTATGGTGATGATTGGCGGCGCGGCATTTTTTAGCGCGTGCGTGTATATTATTCGTCTTGGTCTAATACCAATGGTCTTTTTTGCCGTGATATAGTCCTCTTGCATTATTCCTACCATAAAGTTCCTTACAAGGTATGCCCACGAGCCAAACCCTATCAGGACAATGGTGATTAGGGGGAGCGTCATGTGGTAGAGGAGCGCACCAATGTATCCCGGATCAGAAGACGGTATGTCTGGTGTGGCCCTTGCAGGAAATACCTGGTATGTAAAGGCAAAGAGAAATATCAGCAGCATGCCTATCCACCACACTGGAAAGCTAGAGCTGATTATTGCAAAGCTCGAAGTCAGCCTGTCAGTCATCGAGCCGACTCTACTACTTGCGAGCGCTCCTAGGAATATTCCAATTATTGATATCAGTATGGTGGCAGTGGTAAATAACAGTATGGTCCTTGGAAGCTTTTCAAAGATTATATCCCGCACGTCAGTAGAGCCGGAATCACTTGCAAGGAATGTGGCGTGGCCAAAGTCCAGGAACAGTATCTTGTACATTGTAAGGCCGATGCGCTGCGGCGAGTACCACGGCTCATCAAGCCCCAGTATCTGCATGCGCTGCTCTATCTGGGACTGGACAAATTCTTCGAATTTCTCTACAGAGAGAAATCCTCCCGCGATTGCAGGATTGTCTGTTATCTCGGATCTGACCTGGAATGCAACTCCCTGCTTTAATATAACATCCATGTTAGAGCCGACAAGTGATATCGTGATTAGGATGGTTATCATTAGCACTGCAAACATGGTAACTGCCCTCGTTGCCACATATCTCTTGATTCCCAACTATGCTGGGATGCGCAGATCATCTTAAAAAGGTTGTATGTAAAGGCAGGAATGAATGTTCTCTGGGTCAAAGTCATGCTAGCCGGCTCGGATAAATCCGGTTCTATGGTTTGTAAATTTCTGCATTGATGACTGGGTTTTGTCAAGAATTGCACGTTATTATCTCTGCCAAGTTTGTCGTGGTTTATCCGAGTAGCCATCTCTATAAAAATATCAAATTTTTGCAATGTGGCCAGAACCCTGTTTGATACACTATACAGATGACATCTTGCAACGATTATCCCTACATTAATAGTAAAAATATGGGTGCGGGGATGACTGTATAGTCTTTTTTTTCCTCTAGATCGTGCTTTGATATGACTATTCCACACTTTTTGCCAGTCTTGTTAAGAAAGCTTGTTAGTCCACCCAGCTCCTTGCATCTGATCTGATTTCTATATTTGACCTCGATTGGAACCTCGATAGTGTCCCCGTCATACAGTATAAAGTCTACCTCTCTATTCTTGTCATCTTTCCAATAAAACACATGATCTGTATAGGAAAATGTCTGTACTTTTTTACTATATCTAAACGCCCACCGGATCAGATGATCTGCCACGATTCCTTCCATTATCTTACCCAGGATTGTTTCATCTTCAATGGATTTCAGACTTGTCGTAAAATTATCTGCAGTGTTTGTCCAGCCATTAAAGGTATGAAAGAGAAACGGATCCTGAAAATATAGTTTGGGGTTTTTTCTAAAGATGCGATTTTTACTCTTGGCATTGTATTGATGAATCTTCAATACCACCAAAAGATTATCTAGTATGTTGATGTATTTATCTACGGTATTGTAACTCCCAAGTCTTGATTCTTTTGCAAGATTTATATTTGATAAATTACTTGTCTGACTTTGAATCAATCCGCCACATAATGCTTTTAATTTATTTTCATCTATTGACAGCATATTCAATATACTGGTAATACTTTCTAAATAATTTGTATATCTATTTGCAGGAATAACGCCGGTAGAAATTCTATTATTCAATATCTGTGGAAATCCTCCTGTCAGCATATATTCTCTTAGAATATTATTTAGACTGTTCATATGCAAATTGATCTTCTCTAACCTAGGATCAATTTCATGATTTAATAATCTTAAAAAAATATCTTTTTTTCCATCTGGTTTTGAATTAATTTCTAAAAGTATTTTTTTAATATCTTTATCTAATAGTGAGACATATTCTGAAAAACTCATGGGTAAAAGAATTTTATGGTTATAATTATCATCAGCAATATCTCCCATTCTACCAACTAATTTTTCACGAGCTTTAGATAGATTGAGAGCATGTGATCCAGATACCACTACTGTACAATTTTTCAACGTGCCATTATCAACAGCCATTTTTATTGCCGTTCCCCATTCTTTTATTGTTGATGCTTCGTCTAGGAACAAATAACATCGTCCTTTGTTTATCTTTGCAGTCTTTTTCATATACATCTCGACAAGTTTTGTAATGTCTTTGTAATCTGTGGATGCATCTAATGAATAGTATAATATATTCTCAGGTGGAACTCTGTTCTTTAAGAACTTTTTAATTTGTAGTTTGATAAGCGTGGTCTTGCCAACTTGTCTGGAACCCCGTAGCGTGTATATCACATGTCCATCAGATGAAAAATCATATTTGATTTCGTCTCTCATCTCTGGTATGAATCTCATTTTGGAATCGTTCCATTTTTGGATCTGCGGGTCTTCGTTGATCACGGTGGGATTGCTCCACCATGGGTTGAGTTTTCGCATATCTGACTCGTTAATCATGGTGCCTAATTGACATTTTCTTTATATATAGATAGCATTCCCATTGACATTTTCTTTATATGTACACCTCATTTTAATTGACATTTTCTTTATATGTACACCTCATTCCCATGTAAGCGGTCAGATCTGGCTTGAGGGTGATGTTTAAAGTCAGTCATAGGTGGTTCAATCTAGTGCCTGAGATAATGTTAAACTACACGAGCGACCTGACCTCTTGCATTCCCATTGACATCTTTACAAACTGGTATTCCGATACAAGTATTCTTTGGTTGACCTAGTCTGATGTGTGGGGCCAGACACGCCTTTTGCTGCACATGTGTATCCGGGCAGATCTGGCAACTGCCAAGGTGTAGCAATAATGAGTCTCTGGCACAAATTGCCGGCTCGTGCTCGTAGATGTGATTACCACCACTGACAGTGTTATGGCTCTACTAGACTGATTGAGCACAGACACCATAAACACAAGAATAAAAGACAGTTCGTTTATCATATGAGCATGAGCGCAAACACTATACGCAAGGCAAAAAAGCTAGTCGAGGAAGGTGGTGTGGTGCAGCTTGAGCCAAACCTCTTTCAGATACGATCGTCTTCAGATCCGACAAAGTCCTACTTTGTAGAGTCTGACACGTGCGAGTGTCCAGGGTTCAAAAACTTTTACAAGCTTCACCACGGCAAGGGTCTAAAGGCAAACTGCTCGCACCTAGAGGCAGTAAGAATATTCAAGCAACAAATTGGGAGGTTGCCGCCGGTTGCGTCCCTGTTAAATTTTTCTAGCGAGTCCCTTGGGATTGATATTGCGTCAAGATACGCCTTTCTTGCCTCCTCGAACGTGCCTCCAGAGGCAATTACATCTTGCCTGATTTTTTGAGCATTTTCAAATGTGTTTTTTGTAAAGTTGAGCTGATCTGCAACTAAATCTTTTATCTGGGGATTCAAGCGGCTAATGTACGAGTCATATGCGTATCCTCCGTAGGTGCCATTTGATGGCTTGAACTCATTTATCGCATTGCGCCTCATATTTTCTGCAATCCTTAACTCTTGCTCTGCATGAATCTGCTCTGGGGTTTTTTTGACCTCTTTTTGCTTTGTTACTAATTCTTTGTACAGCTTTTCATAGTGTAAGAACAATCTCTTTCCTATGGGATCTTTCTCAAAGTCAGATACATTTGCTCCGAGATATCTCGCTGCCACCTCGCTTGAGAGGTACTCTTCTTGAATGGATGTGGCAGACACGTCGCCTCTTACTTGGAACTGCATGCTGGCAAATCCAGTCATATTGTTTACTGATACTATAATGTTTATCGTATATGTGGCAGGAACCCTCTTGACTCCGGCAAATTCTACTGCAAAGGTTCCGTTGTGATTGGTAGTGGTGCTTATGGTGATGGCTCCACTTCTTGCCTGCACGTCTGCTCCCGCGATAGGCCTGTATCCATGATCTAGTACCGCGCCGGTGATGGCCACCGGGTCTCCTGACTCGATGATGTTTTTGCCAGTCTCTGCCTCTACTATGATCTCTGGTATCTCGGCGTATGCAAGTGGCAAGGCTAACAGTAAGAGGATTGCGGCAGAATATGCAAGCATGCGTGCTTATCAGGGTGTTTGTTGTTAAGATAAAGTATGAAGAAAAGCTGCCCAATATTCAATTTTTATTGAGTAATACGGCCTATGCGCGGGTAAAAGCTCAAATTCATCTAGTTTCTGACTAGGTGTATGATCTGCGCCGCATGCGAGTCCCGCAAGCACTACGAATGTATCGACTGCCTGAATAACCACAAGACTCACCTGTGCTCGTGTGACTGCCATGATGAGAACACGGGTCCTCATCCTGTAGGTAAACCGCACTAGCTGCGCGTCATGGCCTCTAGGTCGCCAGTATCGCCGAGCTTTCTGTATGTGAGTCGCTCAAGGGTCTTGATGATGCTGACTGCTGCCCCGTACTGCTCAATGTCTGGCCTGTCAAGCTCACCGTACATTCCTATTCCATGCATGCCGTTTTGCTTTGCAAATCCAAGTATGAGTCCGTTGAATCCAGTTATTATGGATTTTTGAGGCGTCGTGTGCACTCCGATTCCCTCCATCTGCTTTGTGAGATCTTGGGACGTTGTGGTGATAAAAGTCCGAGGATTAGCGTTTGCCTTCTCTGTGTGAAATCCTCCAAGTGTATAGATGAACTTTGCAGAGTATCTGCTTGCAACATTGATCACATCCTGGCACAACTCTCCCATCTCTGCCCCATGCGGCTGTCCCCTACCGCCTCCGAATATGATAATGTCATCTGCATATCTGTACTCCCATCTTTCATCAGGCACCTCGATGTATCCCCCGCAGTCAAGCACGTGGGTGGGATGATCAAGACTTGCTGTCCTGAATATTTTTGTATTCAGAGAACGATTTACAAAATCTACTACAATACTACCTACGTTTCCCATATCCTGCATGGCTGCAATTATTATGGGTTTTTTTACATCCGGCTCTGCAGTCTGCTCAAACTTCATCATGCATCCCAGTCACGAGTGGTATCTCTTGATGCCATCTTCAGTTATGTGCAGCTCTATTTTTGTCCCAAGGACACCGCCTTTTTTTATCACTCTCATCAGCCCTTGTTTTTCAAGATTGGCCAGCATGATCTCAAGCTCACCATTATCCATGCCAAGATTATCACGTATCATTCCAAAGTCTCTGACTCCTAGACTCATCTGTCCGAGCACCTTTTTCTCCGGGCTGTGTTCTTCATGTATGGTGCGCGTCTGCGCCTCTTCTGTATCTCTAAATGCACTCGTCTGCGCCTCTTCTGCACTTTTAAATGTGCTCCGGGGCTTGTATTGTCCCCAAGATGAACCCCCCCTCACTTTTTTGATTATGCGGGGTAGCATCCTTGCAAGCGGGATCATAAAGAACACCAGATAAATCCACCAAAACGAGTCGTCTGCCATGATATGGCTTTGAGAGTCCTGCTTAATTATGGTATTGTTAGAGGTTCTGTTAAGTTGTCAGATTGGGCATGGTATGGGTGCAAGATTAATGTAATGAATCGCTACTAGATCTTAAATATATAATCACGTGCCCGAAGTCACACAATTTACGCACCCCATATTTTAATCATTGTGATCGCTGTGTGATCGGAAGAGATGTGAAAGATTCATAAGTAAAAAAAACCTCCAAACGACAAATTATGGAGTCCTCACTAGAGTCCATTGGAACACTTCAGTACGTACTTGACAAGTACTCTAAGATCTGGAGCTGGAAGATCTCCGGGGCAAGAGCCGTCAGCATGATCTCGCGGCTCATCCCAGAGGCATGGTATGGGGAGAAAGAAGACGAGGTTATTGTATTTGATAACGCAGAGAACGTAAAGCAGATCAAGATGATGATGGAGCGGTACCCCATAGATGTGCTCTCAAAGCATGTGTGGCAGAGAAAGATCATAGATATCAGGGCTCCAAAACCCGCAATAAAGCCGATAAAGCACAACCTTAGGCGCGCCCGTGCAGGAGAGCAGTTCCGCGGCAAGCTGCTCAATTTTCAAAAAGAAGGCCTTGACTTTTTGCTAAAATCCTCAGGTAATGCCCTGCTTGCTGACGAGATGGGCCTTGGAAAGACAGTAGAGACACTCTCGTATGTGGCCACAGAAAAGCATACATTTCCTGTACTCGTAGTGGCGCCGCTAGTGACTCTTAAAAACTGGGAGCGCGAGATTGCAAAGTTTCTAAAGAAAAAAAGCAAGAACGGTCGTATATCAGAATCCAAGACACCAAGCGTCACAATGATACGGACCGGCAAGAGAGAGGCGCTTCCCAAAGCAGACATTTACCTGATTAATTACGAGCTGCTATTCAAGAGGCGCGAAGACCTCGAGGTAATGGGGATAAAGACTATCGTATGCGATGAAGTGCACAATCTGCGCTCAAAGACGACACAAAAATACAAGGCAGTCAAAATACTTGCTGCAGAAAAATCAGTCCTGTACCGTATCGGGCTCTCTGGTACGCCAATCTACAACCGTGGTTCTGAGATATGGCCAATCATAGATATAATCCAGCCCGGACTGCTAGGTTCCTTTAAAGAATTTTGTGAGTATTTCTGCTATGTAAACGAAAAAGGCAAGGCAATAGTTCTAGAGAACAGGCGCACATCACTGCGCAACCAGCTGCTAAAGCACATCATGTTGCGCCGCAAAAAGTCCGACGTCCTCAAAGAGCTAAAAGACAAGGTAAGATACAAGGAAGTCATTGCATCAGACACGGAATACTATGTTGATGAGCTCAAAAAGATATGGGAGCGGCTAGAAGAGGACCGTAAACCAGACTCACAATCCTCAAAATCAGTCTCCTACCAGCGGGCCATACAGAGCGAGCGGCAGGTGGCAGGCATTGCAAAGCTGCCCCATGTGATAAACTTTGTAAAAAATATTATGGAGATTGAGGAGAGTGTAGTAGTATTTTGCCACCACAAGGCGATTCACCGCCTGCTACATCAGAGTTTGCAAGAATTCTCGCCCGTGTCTATAATCGGCGGGCAGACTGACAATATGCGCCAGGATCAGATTGACATGTTCCAAAGGGGCGAGTCCAAGCTAATGATTGCAGGACTGCGCGCAGGAAACGTTGGAATCAACCTTACGCGCGCCAAATATGTCCTCTTTGCCGAGCTTGACTGGAGTCCTGCAATACACAGACAAGCCGAAGACAGGCTTCACCGCATTGGACAAAAAAACACAGTCTTTGCATATTATCTGATAGGTGCAGGTACGCTTGATGACCATGTTGCAGACATACTAGTTGATAAAAGCTACGAGATTGATGAGATAATGGATGACTCTGTAGAAGAGTTTGAAAACAAGACAAAGGCAGAGATGATTCTAGCCCAGATACAAGACAAGATACGCTCAAAGTGATTTCCGCAGTGTGTATACTAGACGCAACATTTCATCTTTTCCAGTGTCATCGTGTATTCCCTGCTCTATTTGCTGCAGTATCTTTTCTGCAACATCGCCTCTTTCCATCCTTGACTTGCCGTCTTCTAGTATCTCGTAGACCTTTAAGAGCTGCCCGTCGCGCCTCTGCGGCGTGATCATCACCTGACTCTTTTCCCTCATGGACTCTGCCTCTTGACTTGTGATATCTTGTGGCTCTAGCAGGTACTCTGCCATCTCTGAAATGGTGCACGACCTTGTATGTAATAGTACTAGTATCCTAGACCACAGCGGAGTTGAGTGGTCCCAGAGTATGCTTGTCGCATCTTTAGTCACTAAAAACGAGCCGTCGCTGTTTTGTGTTATTAAATCCCTGTCCCGGAGCGACGCGAGCGCGTCAAGTATCTTTCCTGTACCAATGCTGCCTAGTCTGGAATGCTCAATGTTACTTTCATTAATGGTGCCGCC
>RHFD01000047.1 GCA_003724325.1 Nitrosopumilus sp. D6
CCGAATCAAGTATTTATCAATTATCATAAAATTGTGTAAATTTTTCAAAAAAATACCTACAATATTGAAAATAAGTTCAAAGCATCAAAACATCCCTATTGATCGCTTTTTTATAAAATCCGATATAATCACAGCATGAAAATTCCCGCCCTGGCAGATATAGTGTTAAATGTAGTGTCAGTCGGTTTCAAGGCAAATTGGGAGAGTTTAACGAGTTTGCAGAGGCCCTTTTTGGGCAGCTGTCAGTAGAGATAGACGAGGAAAAAGAGATCGCAGAATTGGGAGACAGGGCAAGAGAGGGGCTCGGAGACAGGGTGGAATTTAGGAAACTAGAAGAGGTTGCCGGAGGGATCATGGCAGAGTACAAGAATATGGCGCAAGAGTTTCTAGGAGTAAATGTTCCAGACAGCAGACTGGAATTTCCAGAGCTTGTAGACTTGAAGAGGATAAAGGGACAAAAGGTGTTTGCAGCAGGCGGCGCCGGGGAGTTTGTTGCAGAGTTGTTTGATGCCGTGTCATGCGGGGATCAAAAAAAAGTGGCAGAGATGATGGAAAAGGACACGGCAAAGTATCTAGTGTACTCGACTTATGCAATTCAATACATATCAAAGATTACCACAACGTACGGGGACTATATGGACGGGGTCGTCTATCTCAACAAGTTTGTCCTCTCTAGATATCCGCAGATAATACTCTACAAGCAGGGAGAGCCATTTGAGTCTAGATTCAAAGAGGTAAACTCGGGATATATGGGGGCAGTAAAGATGACGGTTCTTGAAGAGCTGGTTCACTCTGCGCAGGGCAATTTACACAGCGTCAACAGGCGCGCAGCATCAGAGGTAAACCGAATAAACGAAGAGCTTGCAGGCATAATCATGTCCCTTGATAATTCCACAGTCAACAGTCTCTCAGAGTACTGCCAGCTGCAGGCGGTGCCTGATGACTTTCCGTTTGCAAAAAAAGCAAACCTGTTCTTTTTTCTGAATCCGGATCACTTTCTGACAGAGCAGATAGGACCAGATGTCATGACATTTACGCACGTAGAGATTGATCCCAAGATAGGACAGGCAGTCCCGGAACTGCTGGAGATTTACAAAAAATGGCTTGTGCCCATCCAGCAGCATCATGCGGCATTTACTGCCATGGAGGGGATGGCAGGGTTTGCCATCGAGGAGATGCTGGGAAATGATCCCGACTTTCAGAGCTATCTTGCCACGTTTATGGGCACTGACATGTCGTCATACCAGGTCAGAAAGGGCATGGGAACAGGCTTTGTCAGGACCGTACACCAGGATCTGGGAAGAGACACGTTTTCTAAGATTATCGACATTCCGCCAAACACGAGGGAGCTCAAAGACGCCCAGCTCTACCTCAAAAAGCTGAGATGAACGGCAAGTTTGATCCATTCGTGGCAGAATGGATTGCATTTGTAAGAAATCCGAAATACAATCTGGTTGAAAAGTGCCTCAAGTTTGCGCAGGTACTAGAGTATCCGGATCTGGACGTAGAGCAGTACATTGGCTCAATACGCAGGATGGGGCTGACACTAAGAGAAAAAGTAACAGATGTCAAGAATCCCACATATCTGATATCAATGCTCAACGAGTATCTCTTTGAGGAGCTGGGGTTTAGCGGCGATGCCGAGGACTATTTCAATCCGAAATACAACTTTCTCAACGAGGTCATAAGATGCGGTAGCGGGATTCCGATTACACTGACGATACTATATGTAGAGGTTGCAAAATTTATCGGGCTGGATCTGAGGATTGTGGGATTTCCCGGGCATGTGGTGGCAAAGTACGGCGAAGAGATGATACTGGATCCATTCTATGACGGGAACCTGCTAGATGCAGACGACTTGCAGGCGATGCTAGATGAGACCCACGGGGATCTAGAGTTCAGGCCAGAGCACCTAGATGAGATTGGAACAGAGCAGATACTTGTGCGCATGGCGCGCAACCTGAAAAATTCATACATGCAGTCGTTTGTGTATGACAAGGCGGTTCTGTGCACAGACATTGTGCTTGCAATAGAGCCCGAATCTGCCACGGACATACGGGACAAGGGGGTTCTAGAATCAAGACTGCTACATCACGACGCGGCACTGCGCTATCTCAACGAATATCTAGAGCTAAGCCCCAACGCCGAAGACATTGACAATGTGCTAGAGATGATCAGGAACATAAAGGCTAATCAATGATTGATGTTATTTCCTGGCCTCTCTTGATCTGGGCGATCTCGTATCTGGCGACCCTGTTTCTAAACGCCTTTTTGATGATGTCAAGCTCGCTTCGAAGCAGTGCTACCTCGTCTTCTAGTCTTGCAACCCTCTCATAGATGGTTTCTGCTTCTGTACTCATGATCTACTCACGGTAGAGGATTGTCATAAAAAGCTATTGCGTGCAAGCGTGTCTCGTGCCTAGCCATCTGATAATGGCCGGATCTGCCTCAGGCACGGGGAGCTCACATACCATGGCAAGCCGCAGTATGATTTCAGGTCACGTGCCTGATGCCCTGTTAAACCGTGTTCAGAAACCATCAGATACAGACATGAATCTTTAAATAGAAAGGGCACGTAAGGGTATCATGAGAAGATCAATTGTTGCTGGTGTTGCAGTGGCTGCAGTAGCAATAGTTCTAGTATTCGGTGTCATGCCCGTATTTGGATACCCTTGGCCGTACTGTCTTCCCTACTGTTCAGGTCCCTGATTAAATAACTACTGGCAGGTCTTTTAGTATCTAGTGCGCTCGGAGGATCAGTTACGAATAGATAGCAGCATATCCGTATCTGGTTGCCTCTCTAGCTTGCACACTGATTGGGACGTGATGCCATTGATTACTCGTAACAAGCTTGCATCCATTATCAAGTCTGATAAATGCCATGTATGATCTGTAAATCCAATCACATCATACATGCGCTACGGTCTCTGGACAGCTATCCTGCCATAAACGCCGCCGAATCCTGCATGCCACACATCTGCAAGCCATTCATTGGATACTAGTATCTGAATTCAACTAGGATATATCATATCACTAGACACGGGATACATGCGGTAGGATTGGAATTCTAGGACGGGGGAGGCATGTTGGCAGATCCTAGATAGAGCATGATAAGATGTGGAACTAGTAGCGCGATTCCAAGATACAGCATGTTTCTTGCCTTTTTCTCGTTTCTGTCCCGAAGTGCAAAGTAGCAGATCAGACCCCCCACTAGTGTCAGAAATATTGGCAGTATCCACCATATTCTGGAAATTTTCTCCTCTTGGGCCACAGGTATGATTGAGTGTATTTCTATTTGAACATGCTAGTAAAAAATATTCATAAATGAGCAATGATTTTTTACCATTTCCAGCCTCTGCTGATTTGGAGAAAAATCAGAGAGTAAATTCCTGACGGCACTTTTCACACTTGCCTCTCTCGTGTCCCGGAGCGCCTAAAAGAAACACCTTGCCTATGGTCTGGCACTTTGGGCACATCCCGGTGGTGGCATTTTTTGGACTGGTTCGTATTATTTTTTGAGTCTTTCTTCGTCCCATTATTGGAATTAGGCGAATCTGATTATTAAGTCTATTAATGGCGCGGAGAGGGGGATTTGAACCCCCGTGTTCTTTCGAACATAGGATTAGCAATCCTACGCCCTACCAGGCTAGGCGACCTCCGCATGACATGCCTAGAAACAGTCTGTAAATAAATTCAATCGTTAAAAGGGCAATAGTTGCCTGTCATATCGCCAATGGGCTACCTTTCAGCCCCGGGATTTGCCGCTTTTTCCTGCATATTACTAGAATGCACGTTCACAGTCCTCTTGCAGTTCTGGCGCATACGTCCTGATATGCAAGTTGTTACCTGCCTCTACAAAGTATTTTATAAAAACACTAGTGATATCGTGTCATCTCTGACGTGGCCTGACGCGCTAATTGCAGCACGACTCACAAGTCATTTGAGGCCTCTGCACACGTGTGCGCCGCTGATCCCGGTATGATTCTGCCTGCCGCAGGAATGATTCCGGGGATCGCATATCAAATCAATCCTACACGACATACAGTCAAGAATTAAATAACAACTGATGCGGATTCATCACAGTTTTGGGCAAAAAAGCGGCAGTCATGAAAGGCGATGGTATCGGACCAGAGGTGGTAGATTCCATGCTCAGGGTGCTAAAAGAGTGCAACTCTCAGTTTGAGATTATCCTGTGCGAGGCAGGCTCTGAGCAGTGGGATAAAAACGGCAGAAAAGACAAGTCGTACATTCCAGATGATACCATGAGAATTCTAGAAGAGTCAGATGCCTGCTTTAAGGGGCCGACTACCACCATTCCAGTCCCGGGAGCTCCAAGAAGCGTGGCAGTCACACTCCGGCAAAAATTCGAGCTGTACTCAAACATCAGACCCACAAAGACATTTGAGAGTCTTACTCCGGGGAGAAGCCTGGACTGTGTCTGCTTTAGAGAGGCAACGGAGGGACTCTACTCTGGTGTGGAGACACTAGTTACAAAGGATGCCGCAATTGCAATAAGAAAGATTACAAGACATGGTTGTGACCGGTTTCTTGGAGCCGCAGTAAAATGGGCCCAGAGATACAAGATGAAAAAGATGGTTGCAATCACAAAGAGGAACATACTAAAGCAGACAGACGGCATATTCTGGGAATCTGCCCAAAGGGCAGTAGAGGGAACCGGGATAGAGCTCTCTGAGATCTATATTGACAACATGGCCCAGCAGATGGTGGTGGCCCCAGAACAATTCAACGGGGCAGTACTTGCAAGCACAAATCTGTTCATGGATATAATATCAGAGCTTGCCTCTGGGCTGGTAGGCTCGATAGGGCTGATATATTCGGCAAACATGGGCAATGACTTTGCCATGTTTGAAGCCGCTCATGGCAGCGCCCCCCAGTTTGCAGGCCAGGACAAGGTAAATCCGACTGCGACAGTTCTGTCTGGCGCATGGATGGCAGAGTATCTTGGGGAGCAAGACATCCGGGATGCGATATTTACCGCAACAGAACAGGTAATCAACGAGGGCAAGACTACCACGTGGGACATTGGGGGAAGCTCGTCTACCACACAGATGACAGATGCTATAATATTTCGTGCAAGGCAGATACTCAAAAAATAGCTAGTTTTCTGCCTCGATGAGAATCAGTTCCTCAAAGAAGAGTTTTTTTCTCGATATGATCCGTGTATGTAGTCCCAGAGACTCTGCGTATTTGATGAGTCTGTTATAGTTTGAGAGTGACGAGGTTACAAACACCATCCTGCCGCCTTTTTTGATGCTACTACGTGCAGAATCAAGTATCTTTTTTGGCACCTCAAAACCTTCTGCACCTCCGTCTGTTGCGACATCTAGTATGCTGTCTGTTGCAAGATAGGGCATGTTGCACACCACCAAGTCAAACTCTGCCCGTATGGCATCAGAGCCGCTGCAACATACCAGGTTTTCTGTCTTGAATGTCTGGTTTTTCAAGGCCGCATAGTTTATGTCAGTTCCCACTACAAGTGCAAAGTTTTTTGAGAGTACCTGTGTCAGATATCCAGAGCCGCTGCCGATGTCTAGCGCCGAGCTCCCGCTTTTCTTTTCAATATAGTCTGCTACAAAGAAGGTATCCTCAGACGGAGGATACGTGTCATCTGAGAATTTCATCTGCAAGATGTACTATTTCATCTCCTGTCATGTCGTCTAGTCGTCCGTCCATATCAGAATCCCTATCAAACTGCCTGAAAATGTTTCGGATGGTCTTTCTCCTGTATGAGAATATTCTGTTGATGGTCTGTATCTGATTTCTAGTCATGGTGTTTTTCTTTTTCAGGTATAGTATTACAGAGTCCACCCTGGGAGGGGGGGAAAAGTTATTCCTGTCCACATTTGAGATGTGGCGCATCTCAAATGCATAATTTGTAATAATGCTGACTGCCCTGCGTCCAGAGATATCTGCCATGAGCTTGTCTGCAAACTCTTTTTGAACCATGACTACCCCGTGCGAGAAGGACCGCAGTGCAAGCCACTCCATTATGTCCCGGCTTTTAGAATAGGGAAGGTTTGAGACAAATATGGTAAACGGATCCGTGCTTTTGAGGCCGTCGCCTGCCACAAGTACCAGGTTTTTGATGCCAGACATTGCAGTAGTAGCCGCACTAATGAGGTTCCTGTCTGCATCTATTGATATGACCCTGCCTGCCTTTTTGCACAGCAGCGGGGTGAGTATTCCAAGGCCGGTTCCAAGCTCAAAGACCGTATCATTTCTGGTGATTCTGGCCTCTGAGACAATCTCTTTAGCTATGGATGCAGAGTGAAGAAAATGCTGCCCGAGGCGCGTCTGTCTGTTCATTTCTTTACAAAGATGTTCATCCGGGTCTTGCCTGTAACTTCGTCCATTATTCTCTCAGTGATGTGCCTTGTAGGATCCTTGAATCCGACCCTCTCCTCTAGATCCTTATAGCTTGCAAACTTTTCCCTTTCCCGCTCGTCTAGCATTGTCTTCATGTATGTCTTGCCCACTCCCGGGATCAGCTCGAGCGCATGGATTCTCGGGGTGAGAGGCTGGGCCCTGTTCATATAGTCTACAAACTTTTGCTCGTTGCACACCACTATCTGCTCTACGATTGTAGGCAGCTCGCTTTGTGCTACTGCAGATATGCGCTCATACTCCATCTTACCTAGCACGGACTGCACCTTTGTCCTTCCCTCCTTGCCGATGTAGATTCTCTCGTCCATCTCAAATGTAGCTCCCTCGGTTCCAAGTATCTCAAGCAGTGTCAGCCTGTCCTCTCCGATTGCAGTAATTATTATTCCCTCGCGTCCGCGCACTGTAGTTGACTTGCCTCTCGGATTGAAATCTAGCACGTATGCATATTCCTCGTATTTTCTCGTGGGAGAGTTTTCCCTTTGCAAGATATGCTCCCGGATCAGGAATACTCCTTTATTATCTTGAGCATCTTTTCAAGAGTCTCTGCAAGAATGAGCTTTTTCCATCCAAAGGTAAACGAGCGGAGTTCTGCAAGACTGGTGGGTCTAATGTTTACAATCTCGACTGCCTCGTCTTCTGTAAGCTCGCATTCTTTTATCAAGAGTTTTTTCATCTCCTTTGCATCCTTGTATTCAGTTGTTACAAATTTCGAGACATAGTCATACGTCCACCTCTGGATCTGATCCATGTCCTCGATATCTACATGTCCCAGGATCTCCTTTACCTCTGGGAGTGAGATTGCTTGTCTTTTCTTTACCTCTTCCATTATTGCACACCGAACGGTTTGATATGATCCAGCCTAGTGATTAAAGTTTTTGATTTGTTGCCTAGCTTTACATCTAGGGTTATTGCACGCCTACCTACGTGCTTTATCAGCCCTACCTTGCCGTGATATCTGCGGTGCGGCAGACCCTTGTGCTGCCTTGGATCTATGATTACTAGCGCCTGCTGACCCTGCTGGTACTCGCGCAGGAGAAATGATACGCCACGTGGGGACTTTTTGGTCATGACTGATCTCGACTTGTGCTTGAAGCCATGCGAGCGACCGTGGGACTTTTTAGTTGCCATTCGTGGTCTTGGGGGTACTGCCCTATTTTAATACTTGGAGATTTTGGCGGGTCGGGCACAGAGTCCCTGAGGTTCTGCTCGCATTTCTGGCAGGATTCCAGAATCTGTAATAATATATCTGCGATTTTGCAAATATTATCGGGCATGTTTTGGGAGGAATACATCCACAGGTGGAGCCGCGACAGATTGCAGCCAAGACGTCTAGTTTGTGTGATTGATGATGAAAAAGAACACGAGTTGATAAGGGCATCAAATAGCAGTGTCATATCTGTAACAGACAGCGGGTGGGTTGCAAGTCCTGAAAGGCGCGTAATAATTACCGGAACACACGATCAGTTGTTCTCGCGCGCCATGAACCGCGGGTACGGGGTGCGGCAGCCAAGATGGTCCATGCATTTTGGACTCTTAAACAATGACTCCATGTGGATAATGAAGAGACCCGAGCCCCTCTGGAACGGACTGGAGAAATTGCACAAAAAATACGGCGCATACAGGGTCGCATCAAACATCAGCGGAGGCAGGATTAGATCCATTCCCATTCGCAGGCTGTTTGATTCTGATTCGGGCTCATACACTGACATTGAAGAATTCATGCAAGAGAGGCCTCCACCCATAATCAATCCGCCCCGTGTATCAGGTACAGGAGAGGTGTGGGTGTCCCTTGCAGACCATCTCTCACAGACAGTCAGTATTATTACCGGCATCTGTTCTCAGATACCGCTCGGATTCACACCGGAACTTGCAAGGGCTGCAAGGTACCACGACTGGGCAAAGTCACACCCCGCATTCCAGGGGGCTCTTCTTGCGGGGATTGCAGAGGATGCAGAGATGCGCCGCACCCACTGGGCAAAGAGGCGCCCAAGGATAAAGCTCGTACTGAACCGATACTTTCACGACTTGGTTGGCGGCTGCGCCATGGCATGCTCTGCGACAGGTTCGCATCTAGAGGCGTACCTTGTAATGACGCACCACGGCAAGTATCACTGCAGAATTCCGCGCGTCTCTGAGAAACTTCCAGAGACTCCACTTGGAGGAGATATTACGGAAAAAGAGACGAGCTTTGAGATGGATCCCAAAAGATGGGCCAGAATATCAGGATCGTTGTATGATCATCACGGTCCGTTTGTGCTTGCGTATTTAGAGTCACTGCTCCGGGCAGCAGACATCAGGGCAAGCGCCGTATAGACTGTATGCACGAGTCTACATGTGGTTGATCTTAAAGTCGCGCTTTGGCTGCTGCATGGATAGCAGTATCTGTTTTAGCTGTCCGTCTCCTATCTGGCCCGGGAGCTTGCCCTGCGAGGCCATTTCTAGAAGATACTGCTCTACCATCTCTGCAAGCTCGGGCTTTACCATCCTTATGTTGTTGAGCCTCATTCTTGCCTCAGGCGCGAGGATCTGCCTTATCGCCTGCTCTTTTGCATGGTCGTTGCCGCGTGGCGGCTCGTCTTCTGGAATACTCATGTTAAACCTACGTGTACACCTTTAGCTGCGGGTTCTCAGAGACCATCTCCTTTAGGATCTCAGTTGCAAGCCTGTCAAGTTTCTGCATGCCGGTACTAGAAATGATGCGTCCCTTTTTCTCGGCCTTTGTCACATAGCCGAGTCGCTCTAGTCCCTGGACTGCGCCGCGTATGATGGCGCCACTTGCATCCTTGTGGTGCGCAGCGCCGTATCCTGACGGCCTGCCTCCGCCGTAATCCTTTCGAAGTTCGTTAATACCAATGGGTCCGTACAGGTAGATCTTTCTCATCACAGATGCGCATCTAGTGTACCACCACTCCCTGTCCTGCGGCGGCTTTGTCGCATGAGCTCCAGTCTTTACAAACGGTGTCCACGAGGGAGCCGGAATGTCCTCTCCCTTGAGCGCTTGTGCAAGCCTCTGTATGAGCACATCTGCGGGTACGTCGTATACCTTTGCCAACGGTTGAAAACCCCGTGAATCGTCTTATAAACCATAGAGGGTTGGTCATGGAGAGATTCGCAAGTTATTTAAAAAATTATGTAAAATTATAAATCAAGCCTGCTAGTTAATCTAGAAAGATTGCAAGAGACAGAGACTGCCGTAAAAAGTGGAGACTATTTTGAGGTGGACGGCTTTTACAGGTATTTCGGACAGACCGCAGTCGGGCTTTTAGAACCCATCAGAGCATCTTGCGGTATGTATGCCCGCACAAATTGCATGTAATTTTTACTGATTTTGGCGTGCCACCAAGCCGGAACCTAGAGTTGACTCCCGGAGCTATAAACAACTTGCACTTTTTGCAAAATACCATCCGGAGATGGTACGGCATGCGGATCTTGTGCCTAGAGCTTATTCTGCGCGCAAGTGCGGCGTGCCGCTCTGCGAGTATAGGATTGCTTTTTGCGTTGCGCACGGCGCTTTCTATGAGGATCTGCATGCGCTCCATTGCAACTATCTTTGCACCAGGTTTCACGGATTAATCACTTGACACCGACTAAAAACTGCTTTGTATGGTGCAGCCAGCGGGATTCGAACCCGCGTCACAGGGTTGGAAACCCCGAATACTAACCAGGCTATACTATGGCTGCAACAGAATGAGGCCTCGCATTCCTACATAAAAATGGTCTTTTCATACTCGTAGAGCATCCGAGATATCACCACATGCCCTTCAAGCGGCATGTCTTCAACAGAGTATGCAGAATCAAGCAGCCCGCTTGTCTTTTCAGAAAAGCCGCCCTTTTGAAACCCGCCAACTATTATGCATGCCCCGTCCGGCAGATCTGCTGCCACCTTTGCATACGAGCTTGGAGTCCCGCGCGAGGAGAGTCCTATTACTGCTGACGGACTGATCTCATCTAATATCCCTGAGAGCGTCATGTCGCTTATCTCTAGGAGTACATCGCCGGCAGACACCCTGCCTTCCCTGTACAGTTTTTCGACTAGTCCTGCAAACCTGTGGTATGAGCGCGGCACCCTGACCTGGAGACCAAGACGTATCACCTTGTCGTGTATGGTATGCACAAACAGATTCAGCCCGTCGCGGCGGTACAGCGGGGTCGAGACTGCCTCTAGCACGGAGTGGTGCACCAGATCCGGCCTGCCCCTCTTTATCTCGTTTCTGAGCCCCTTCATGGCTGCAAAGTGCCACGAGTTATCAAGCAGTATTTCAGATGCATCGCGTCCGAGCTTTTGCGCATGCGACGTTATAGACGGGTGTCTGGCAAGATCCGGGGGAACCAGCTCGAGGGAGGATTCTGCAAGGATTAGCGTGATCAATTCTGCATTCCAACCTGTCTCTTAAATTCGTCCCAGCCAGGCTTTGCAGTCCCGTCGGCCTTGATTAGTCCCGCGTTGCAGATATAGCGGTCAAGCCGCTCAATTACGTGCTCGGTTCCGCCAAGGCCCGAGCCGCCAAGATCTATCTGCTTGTCTCCAATATTGCCCTGTTCACTGCCGCACGTGCCTTCCTGCGTGTCATACTGCCTATACCATGTGATAAATTCTATCTTTGGCTCGTTTTGCTCGTAAAAGTCAAAGAGAACTCTTACAAAGTCCTTTTGTGATGTATCATTGCCTCCTACAAACTCCGATGTACTCCATCCTGTCTCAAAAAAGGCCACATTTCCTGGTGCCATCTCAAAGACTTTTTTGAGATCTTCTCCTGCCTCAGACGGCGTCTTTACTATGTCATTTAGCAAGTCGACTGGCCAGTACGAGAACGCTACAAAGTCGCCGTCTGAGAGTTCCCCTACAAGGTGTCCCAGATCTTTGTTGAGCACCTGGTGCAAGGCAAACGAGTTGCCCATGCGCACATCCGGATGCTCTGCCTTTATCCCGTCATACACTTTTGAGAAGAGCTCTGTATAGGCCGGGATGTTGTGCTCGCCGCGTCTGAACTGGGACTCTGTCTGGCCTGCAATTATTACCACATCAATCGAGTCGTATCTGGAGAGCGCCGCATCAAGTGTATTTACCAGTGTTTTTGAATCCACAGAGCCAAGCGATGGGTCTCCCATCCAGTCCGGGAACGGTCCTAGCGTCTCGCCGTTAACAAGGGAGAAGAATAGAGTCGTCTTGAGGCCGTTTTGTTCTGCGGCGCCAAAGAGCGCGTCATAGTGCCTCCAGTCAAACTCGCCGCGCTGCGGCTCTACTATATTCCAAAACATGTACACGTTGCTTCTGCCTATTCCAGAAGATGCCGCATCAGAGTAGATCTGTTCAAGCTGTTCTAGTGAGACGGATCTGTCAGGCGGATTTATCACGAGGCCGATATCAGAGTCAGGCTCCAGGGGCGGATCTGCCAGAACCAGGACCAAAGATATGGCAGCTATTACCAAAACCACGACTATGATTTTTACGTTCATACAGGCCAAAATGCACATGTGACTAAAAAAGTTATGATTATCC
>RHFD01000072.1 GCA_003724325.1 Nitrosopumilus sp. D6
AGCCGACGAATTTTACAGGCACTTTCATCCAAAAGACGTGGACCTGTTTGCCGGGATAGAGTCAAGAGGCTTTATCATAGCAGCACTCCTTGCAGTCAGGTATAACAAGGGAATGGTAATGATTAGAAAGGCAGGCAAGCTGCCAGGAAAGACTGTAAAAACATCATATACAATAGAGTACGGCAAGGACACAATCGAGATGCAAAGTGATTCTATTCAAAAGGGTCAGAGGGTGCTCATATGTGATGATCTCTTGGCCACAGGCGGCACTGCAAAGGCGGCAGCAAAGATAGTCGAAAAAGTGGGCGGTGTAATAGCAGGGTTTGCGTTTCTCATCGAGCTCACAGAGCTGGGCGGTATAAAGGGCATCTCAAAATATAGATGCAAGTCACTGGTGAGATACTAGTGGACGCTGAGATTGGCATATTTGGAGGAACAGGCATATACGATGCTGACATGCTCGAGGATGCAAAAGAGATAGAGATGGACACGCCATACGGCAAGCCGTCTGATACTATAACAGTCGGAACATTCCACGGAAAAAAAGTCGCGTTTCTTCCAAGGCACGGCAAAAAGCACGGCATTCCGCCGCACATGATAAACTACAAGGCAAACATCTGGGCGTTCAAAGAGATGGGGATAACTAGGATCATAGCCCCGTCTGCAGTAGGAAGTCTCAGAGAAGATCTGGCGCCAGGCCACTTTGCCCTGCCGTCCCAGTTTATAGATTTTACAAAGTCAAGGGACGGCTCGTTCTCTGAGAAAGACAGGGTCATCCACATATCTGTAGCAGACCCGTTCTGCCCAGAGATACAGTCGCAGATATTAAATGCCGCAAAAAGACGCGATCTGAAAATTCATACTGACTGCACATATGTATGCATAGAGGGACCGAGATTCTCCACGCGCGCAGAGTCCAAATTCTTCAAGAGTACGGGGGCAGACATTATAGGCATGACGCTAGTACCAGAGTGCCAGCTTGCGCGCGAGGCACAGATATGCTATGCCTCAGTATCGACTATAACTGACTATGACGTGTGGGCAGACAAGCCAGTTACTGCAAAAGAGGTGCTAGACACGCTTGCAAGAAACGTGTCTGGAACCAAAAAGATTCTCGCTGACATTATAGACGGCATGCCAAAAGAGCGCGGTTGCTCATGCTCAAAGGCACTAGATGACGCAGAGTACTAGTCTGCAAACGTCTCTTTTTTCAGTCCGGCAGGCAGGTCAAGATCACCCTCGAGGAGGCACTTTTGCAGCAGCATCACTACCTCTTCTGCGTCATACCCGAGCTTTTCGAGCTCTGTCTGCGTCGCCTTTGAGAGCTTGGCTCCAATGTTTTGCCCCCCTATCCTGCCAAACGCAATTGCATTAAAGCGGAATATGTTTCTGTCAACCTCAAATGTACCTGTTATCTTGGCTGCCATCTGGCTTCCGTGTACATTGTTAATATGCACCTTTAGATCCAACTATATCTCCACTGCCTTGTTGACATTGTCATCTATCAAAAAGCTCCAGTGCTTGTCGTCTTGGACCTTGTAGTCTTTTATGTCAAGTGAGATCACATGCTCGTCGAGACACTCGTGCTTTATCTGGCCGGATTCTTTTAGCTTTACGAGCTTCCACTTGTGTTTGCCCTGCTGGAGCTTGCACACCGTAACTGCCCACTTTGCATCAGGGTCTATCTTTGGCATCCCCACCAGGTCTGAGATCTCTTCTATTCCCAGTTGTTTTTCCTCGCAGAACCGCTGTTTGCAGGTACCGCACCGCCACACATCCACAGAGCCGATTGTCCGCTCGTCAATGTTGATATTTATCACGCCATAGTATACGGGCTGGTGGCTGCAGGTTTCAGTGTTAACACTCATGCAACTGCTCTTGCGGGCAACTATTTAATCATTCAATTCTCCACATTCCTGCCGGCGTCTTAATGTGCAGGGATCAGCCGGATTTGGAGCTGCCTGTCCTTGCGTCATCGTATAGCGGCTCTAGTACCACTCCGATATTATCTACTGTCTTGTTCTGCTTGAACTTGATGTTTTTCTGCTCGCACATTCTCCTGTACATGTTGACTGCCGTAAATCGCGGATGCATTGCCTCAAATTTCTCAGAGATATCTATCAGTGCACCTTTTTCCACTAGATCGGCTGCAGTTTTTTGCGCCTCTGCCATTTCAATACCCACATTCTCTGCAATCTCAGAGACAGACATCATTCCACGGGTGTTAATCAAAAGGTACACTTTTGCCTGGATTGGTTCTAGATGTATCTCTGATATTAGATCCCTCTCAATGTGCTCAAGCAACAGGCATGCCTCAGATGGCGTTTAATAAAAATCAAGAATGAATCTGCTAGTGAATAGTACTATATTGCAAACTAGTCGTCTTTAGAGTCATCGTCTTTATATCTAGTAAATAGGGCTGTTTTTAGATCTCCACTAGCATCCATTGGCTTTTTATAATTTCTGGTTCTTCCCATGGATTATCTAGTGGTTGAACTTTTTAAATAGTTTTGTCAAGATTGGATGTAGAAGGTCAGGTTGCTCGTGCAGTTTGATAGGCTCTGTTAAAAATAGGTGATCTAAAACCAGACATTGATTTCCGTCTAGATCACCCATATTTACCAGAGCCAAATACTGTTCTGATCGCTACATGATCTTACATGTTGGTCAAAAATTATAATCACAAAGACTTTAGAAATGCATAGACACGACTGTTGATAATGTATCAGCTTTATACATGTAGACATGGCATGGTAGAGGAATCCTGATGTCAAGACCCCAAAAACCAGACCCTGACGAGCCGGTAGTTCCAGGGAGTAATCACACCCCGGCGCTAGCCTTTGTGGCCATACTGGACATGGTTCGCGCGGCAGTGAAAGCATGGATGAGTCTCAAGGGATTCACCTACAGTCCAAAGTCAGGTCTGGTATTTGATGTTGATTATTTACACGAAGGTCTGGCCTTGTTCATAGAACTGATAAGAGGCAACAGGGATTTCCGGATGGAACTGCCCATATATCTAGTGGCCATCACACACCATGCTAGCACCGAGGCAGATGATGTCCTAAAGAGAGGATATGAAACGATTTCCAGATCTTCAAACCAGCCCTTGTTCGGTTATTGGAAAGATCCTGCAGGCAGACCATACTTGGATGCAGTCGTTCCACTGCAATTTATAAGCAAGGAGGATGCAATAGGGGCAGGAAAAAGATATGGACAAAGATTCATCCTCGCAATCTGGCCAGACGGCAGCTACGAGCACCTCAAAACAGATTAAGAACACGTTTGCCCCAAACTGCCGGAACGAATATTTTGTCCCCGCCACACTGTTTTCCTTGTGCAAGTACGGGTTCCCGTTTGAAAAGCTCCCAGAAGAGGCTAAAAAGATGGTGCTAGAATTCTCCGAGGAATACTACAAGGAATGTACAAAGCCTGGAGACAAGGTAGAGTTTCCCCCGCTCCCGTCTGGCCCAGGTGTCATAGTATAGACAATTCAGAACAGTGTGTGATCTGATAATATACCTCATCTATTATCTGCCATACAAGCATCAAGATAGATGATGTCCTAAGAAGAGGATATGAAAGGATTGCCAGATTCTCAAACCAGCCGCTGATTGGTTATTGGAAAGATCCTACAGGCAGACCATACTTGGATGCAGTCGTGTAAGAGGTCAGGTCTGGCACGAAGGTGATGTTTGAAGTCAGGTGTAGGCGGTTCAATCCGGTGCCTATGACGATGTAAAATTGCACGAGTGACCTGACCTCTTACGCCGTTGTTGTCCTGCAATGTATAAGCAAGAAAGTTGTAATGGACGTAGGAAAAAAACATGGACAAGAATGCATCCTCACAATCTGGCCAGATGGCAGCCACGAGTACATCCAAACGCATTAAGAACACGTTTGCCCCCAACTGCAGGAATGAGTATTTTACCCCCGTAACCTTGTTTGCCGCATGCAAGTACGGCCTCTCGTTTGAAAAGCTCCCGGAGGAAGGCAAAAAGATGGTGCTAGAATACTCTAGAGAATATGCGAAAACGTGCACTAGAACCGGCGACAAGGTAGAGTTTCCTCCGCTTTCGTCAGGTTCTGACGTCATAATGTAGGTGTAGGAGGCTCTGTTAAAAATAGGTGATCTAAAACCAGACATTGATTTCCGTCTAGATCACCCATATTTATCAGGGTCTTCCTAGACGTACGATTGTACTTGAACTGATTGAAAGAATAGAATCCACCTTTGAACTGGATACTCTGACGAACATAGTAACTTGTAATCAACAGCAAAATGATCATTTTGTTTTTAATAACGTCTGCAAGTTGTATTTTTAATACATTCCAAATACAAACATTTCTTGGGGGAAAATTAATGCAAGAAAATCACATAAATGAAATGTTTTTTGAAAAATTTATTCTCATTTTCGAGTCTACTAATATAAAATCCTAGAACATTACTTTTGGATCAGATGAACATTAGATATTGACTTTGTGTCTGACTCTGCAGATGGCATAACTAGTCTTCTTTGTAATCCGGGTAATCTTTATCGCGTCTAAGTATGCCGCTTCTTAGGTATCCGCTTGCACTGATGGGTTCAATTTCAGAATCAGCCTCGTTTACAGATTCTTTGGATTTTTCCTGTTTTTCCATGTTGTTTTATATCCGGTATCATTAATAGGGTTATCGGATCTCACGGCTCTGTTCAGAACCACCTCAAAACATGATTCTGTGGACTTTTGATCCGATGTACAGATTACGCATAATCTCTAATTAAAATAACTGATTGCTGTTTTTATTTCTTTTTCCAGTTCTTTTCTAAATAGACTCACTTTTCTAATAGCCTCTCTATCTCGTAAATCAGATTATCTAATTTTCTTGTTTCCTGACTCTTGATATTCGAGTTGATGTTGACGCTTATCATGGATGAAGTGGTTGAATCAATCATACGGGAATTTGGCTCAAGCATGGAACCCAAGTCTTTCTTCTGCCTCATGTTTTTTTAAGTATGAAAACTATCATTTATGTTTACTGTCAAGTGGAGCGTAAAGGGTCAGGTCAGGCGTAAGGTCAACATTCGATGATCACACGAATCTAAAAATAATGAGCTCCAAGACACCATGTTGACTAACCCGGAAGTAAAGATCCTGCGCGATGAGATGGCCAAGATCATATCTGAGAATAAAAAACAGCATACCGTCATGTCATAAATGCAAAAGACATCAAACAGATGACATGCTCATTTAACACTAGCATATCTTTCACAGCCGGATTGATGTATATCCCAATAGTCATACTAGCAACACTGGCATAAACTTACAGTAAAAAAAGACAGAATCACGGTTTATTGGATCATATATCTTTGAGATTCTCTGCAGTCTCCAAAGATCCTTTATATTTGGCAGGCACAAACCACACATCGTGTCAAGCTACAAGGGCTCGTATTCAAGTGACCAGTCAAC
>RHFD01000051.1 GCA_003724325.1 Nitrosopumilus sp. D6
GGCAGCAGATTTACCAGTCCCGGGCCGCCTGCAGCAGATGCAGAACCGCGGTCGTCATAGGCGCGATAAAACACAGAGTCAGTTCCAAACGTCCACGAGTCCTCGTCTGTCGGATCCTGGTTTAGCTGCATGTCTGAGATGGTCACAAACACTTCTGCTCCCGCAGGATACGTCTCGCGGTCAGTACTCAAAGAGATGTTTGGAATTTCGTCGTACTCGAGCTGTACCTGTTGCAAGGAGCCGCCGTTGTACGTTATCGTGACAGAATTAAACGTATACAGTTGTATCAGAGGCCACGCTGCCGGATTCAGTCCAGTCTGTCCCGTGGGCACTGCAGAATTCTTGTTAAGTGACTTTGCGTTGCGGACTACATTGTTTTCATTTCCTCCTCCCGGTTCTCCCGTGCAGGCGTCTGCCTGTCCCGTCCCGTCTGCAAAGCCTGACAGACCGCCAGAGCTTGGAACCGCAAAGCCTTCAGTGTCAGTAAATGACACGCCAAACGTCTCTTCTGGTGTGTCCCTGCCGCAGAACACGCCAAAGTCAAGTCCCTCCCCGGCTAGCCCGACAGTCGCATCTGCTGCACGCGCCGCACCTGCATGCGCAAAGTATGCATGCCAGCTGCCACCGGATGTCTGCGTCATGCGCAGCTGCTGCCCGTTTATAGTCACATCAGGTTCGCCCTTTGTCGAGTCGACATCTGATAGACGGGGGTCATTTACCACCACTTCTACTACCATTGAGCCTGCAAAACGATTCCCAAACGCGTCGTTTTCAGCAGACACGGACAGGTTGGGATTTGCCGCCTCTGCGTCATACATGGGAACAATCGCCACTACAAGTGATATCAGGCACAGGTATCGCAGGTTCAACATACTAGCATACTCTTACCCACAAATAACAATGTCGTCTGAATACTCCTTGGAACCTGTAATATGTGAGGAAACATACCATACCACATGCTAGAGCACAGAACCAAGGTACTGCAGGTATCGTTTCTTGCCATATTTTCGGCATTTATAGTAGAGATTGCATTTGGCATTGCCGAAGACAGCCTTGCCCTGCTTACTGACGGCATTCATGCGCTGCTAGATGCCATAGTAACCCTCGTGCTATTACTTGCTGCCAGACTCGCGCTAAAGCCGCCTGATGCAGGCCACACGTACGGTCACGGAAAAGTTGAATCGCTTGGCGGAATGATTGGTGGCATTGCCATATTCATGATTGCATGCTTTTTTATCTACGAGTCTGTAACTAGGCTGCAGAGTCCGCCTACAATAGTGCCCGGACTGCTTGCAATAGTAGGCGGCATATACACGATAGGAGTGGATGTCTTTAGAATAATCATACTTGGCAGGTCTGTGCGCAAGGCAGGAGGACTCACAGTCAGAGCCGACTTTTACCACGCATTGATGGATCTTGGCTCCACTGTAATCGCAATAGCAGGAATTATTCTAGTGTCTTACGGGTTTTATCAGGGCGACTTTGCAGCCGCGCTAGTACTAGGCGCTCTGCTAGTAGTGCTGAGTGTAAAGCTAGTCTACAGAGCTGCGCTAGACCTGACTGACAGCATATCGCCTGCACTTGTAGCAAGTGCCAGAAAGGCCGCCCTGACAACAGAGGGCGTGATAGATGTCGGCGCAGTACTAGTGCGCAGATCCGGCGAGACGTACTTTGCAGACGTCACGGTATCTCTCAGGGGCGATACGAGCTTTGAGAGGGCGCACAAGACAAGTACGGACGTAGAGGCAAGCATTAAGAGTGTAATCATGGGATCCTCTGTTACAGTTCACTTTGAGCCAGACTGGGACGGCGTGCCACTTGACTCGCGGGTGCACGAGATTGCCGCAGATACAGACGGCGTCAGGGGAGTCCACAACGTCAGCACCCACAAGACTGGCGGCAGGATGTTTGCAGACTTGCATGTAATGGTCGACAGGGATGCAGACTTGGGCACTGCGCACCGCATATCAGAGGCAGTAGAGGGCAAGATACACAAAATTCTCAATATCGAGCACGCCACCATACACCTAGAACCGTTTGTAAACGTGCCTGAAACATTCAAGATAAAGGATACAGAGGCAGAAGAGAAGATACGCGGCATGCTAGAGAGGCGCCCACAGGTCAGAAAGATAGGCAGAATAGTCCCCCTTTACTTTGGCAACATACTCAAGATAAACATCGACTGCTCCTTTGATGGCTCCATGTCAATAGAAAATGTGCACGATCTCACCTCTGAAATAGAGCACGAGATAAGGACAGAGATACGAAACTCTGTAATCACCATACATCCAGAGCCTGCCTAGACTAGTATGCTAGTCAGGTACATCACCAGCATGCCTGATGCCAGACCTGATGTTACGGCAGGGCCTGAAAACCTGCCTCCCTCTCTGCGTATCCATCGGAGCACCACAAATACCACCTGGAGTATGGCTCCGGCCCCCACTCCCAGGAATACGACAGATGCTATAGGCGAGTATGCAAAGCCCCCGGTCCACGCGCCAAGTATGGCAGGCGCGCCCGCAATCATTGCAAGCGCCGCAAGCACGGGCAGCGCCGGCCTCTTGCGGGAGACAGATGCGGCAATTGCAAGGCCCTCTGTCACATTGTGTAGTGTGAATCCCACTATGAGAAACGTGCCAAATGCAATCGAGCCGATTCCGATTGCAGCGCCTATTGCAAGGCCCTCGCCAAAGTTGTGCAGTCCAATGCCGACAGATATCATCAGACCCACAGCTGCAGGACCTGTCCTGCCCTCAAGCAGTCCCCCCGAATAGTACAGCGCCAGAAATGACAGTGCTATTACAGTTGTGACAAGCAGCGCGCCATTAAAGACCCCCGCCAGATCATTTCTAGATATCTCTAGCGCCTCTTCTGCCGCGTCGACTGCTAGAAACAGCAGCAGTCCTGCCGTGAGCGCCAGAAAAAAATGGTACTTTGTGGGGCTGATTCTTTGGACAAACGGAAGCCACAGCATTCCTATCACTACCGGGACAATCCCCACAAACGTGCCGACTAGTGCAAAAAACGCGGCAAGATCCCATGTGGGGCGCGGCGCAGGGGCAGCCGCATCGACTGCCTTTTCAAACCGCGTCCCATCATCAATAGTTATGCCTATCACATACGGCTCGGCTACGTTCCATTCAAACGGGATGCGCACTAGCGCCGACTCGAGCCTCTCAAGATGCCTGTCAGGCTCCACTGCGGCAGGCTGGATGCGGTCATTAATGTCTGCTAGCGCCACATCAACTGGTACGGGGCCGGTGTTTCTTACGGTTGCAAGTATCTCCGAGTCTACAAAGTCCACCTTTTCAATGCTTATCTCAGGCAGGGCAACTCCCAGTCTGAACATCTCAGAGCCGGGCCCAAGCATGTATGCCAAGAGTACGGCAACTAGCACCAGTGGAATGATCCCGCCGGCAATGGTCCTGCCCGAGGCCCTAGCTTCCATATCCTGCCCCGCCGTCGCCGCGCACAAGGAACACACCTGTCCATCCCTTTTCTGAGAACTCTACCTTGTGGGCGTGAAACAGGTACTTTCCCGGATGCTCGTATGTAAACTCCATTATGCCGCGCTCTGTCTGTGAGAGAGTTATCATGTCAGTGTAAAAGGACGGGACTACATCCGTACCGGTGGGATAGTACTTGTACAGGTTGCCGTGCAGATGAAAGTTATTAATGGGATCAAACTCGACCATGTTTGCCACGTATATGCGCACAAGATCCCCCGCGTTGATCTGGATCGGGTGGTGCTGATAGTAAAACGGAATGGTGTTTGCCGCATAAAAGTTATTCTCGCCATCAAAGTCCGTGTCAAGACCGTTGAGCACCATTACCATCTCGTCGGCAGGCGCGCGGCCGTTTTTGGGATCCACTATGAGCATCCCGTAGAGTCCGTGGGTAATGTGTTCTTCAAGCGGCATTATATGGCAGTGGTACGGATGCACCCCGACAGGGCCTGCCTCAAACTCGTAGAGAAATCTCCCGCCGCTGCCTACGGGCTCAAAGACACCATCCATCCCTGCAGGATGAATCCCGTGAAAGTGGATCGTGTGCGCCTTGGAGCCGTTGTTGAAAAAGTGAATTCGCAGGAGATCGCCTTCTGTTGCGCGCAGCGTAGGTCCGGGGACAGTCCCGTTAAATGTCCACACGTTGTAAAACACACCGGGGGAGACTTCTTGAATCAGGTCGTCCCGGGCCACTATGGTAAACTCTCTTACTGTCTGCCCCGTCTCAGAGACAGACACGCGGCCGTACTCGAAATTCCTGAGAAACTCGTCGGGGTCAAACTCGACATCTGAGGGGGTGTAGAGCGGGTCAAGCACATCCCCGGATGTCTCGACTATGGCCCCGTTGTGGGTGACAAAGGTGCGCCGCTCTGTCTGTGCATCTGAGATCATGGGAAGGGCAATGATTGCAGAGAGTCCGGCAACTAGCACGGCTGCAAGTACTGCCCTTGAGCGTGTAATCAAGATATAGTTTAGCGGGATTTTTTGGAATTTAAACCAAGCTAAGTTTGTTAGTCTTGGCTAATTTTGTTATACTTGGCTAAAACTAGGTTTAAACAAAGGGGGCGCAGCCTCAAACCTGTGAGGATCGGAGTCATGCTTGCGGCATCAGGCGTGCTGATAATAGCGGGGCTGGCCCTGCTTGCAGTTGGGAGCCAGATAGTGCTAGAAGAGATAATTCAAAAAAACGGACCGGTTGGAGGAGGCCTGGAACTGTCTGTATCTGCAGACTTTGGGCAAGATGACACGACAGGTGTGTTTGCCGTGCAGGTTGCAGAGTTTCAGGCCGGTGCGTTTCATGTCGAGCTGGCCGGGCCGTCTGGGATGACTGCAAAAGTAGAGCTTGAAAGGGGCACACTTGAGGAGGAGTTTGAGGCAGAGGCAGGTACGTATACGCTGACTGTGCGCGGCTCAGAAGATCAGACGCAGGCGCTTGCTGCAGTCGGACAGCCGCCTGATGCGGGCAAAAAATCACTCGGGTTCATATCTGTGTACGTGCTAGTAATAGGAATGGCGCTGTTTGCAGGAACCGGAGCATACGGCATCTGGAAGCGAAGATTAGTTTAGGTAGCTGTCCATCTTTTCAAGACCGCTTACTGCTGCATCAAAGTTTGCGCCATCCTCCACTACAGAGTTGAGCTTTTCAGAATCTGCCGCAAACGTGTCCGGACTGCCGCTCCGTATTACAAAGCCGCACTCGATGAGATAAGAGAGCCTCTCAAGAACTTTTGATTCCGGGATGGATGCCTTTTGGGCCAGATACGAGCATTCTTTCTTCCCATCTTCGAGCTCTGCAAGTATCAGGGACGTTACAGGATCAAACATACAGTCTACTATCCTGTCGCGGTCAAAGGATTCGCCCATTTTCACATATACTGCAGGCCAGAGGTTTATAACTTTACATACAAGATAATTAGGAAGTAGAGGCACAAAACCACATGCAAAGAATGTGCGGCAGGGATCCATCAGGCAGGGGGATGCACTGCTTTTGCTCTGATATCGACGCCGGGCGCGGCATCAAAAAATGCTGCAGGTGCGGCCAGTGGAACGTCGAGGGAAACAACTGGACAAGTGACGAGGACTTTAGATAGTTTGGGCCAGACACGAGGTAATAACACCATTTTTGGAAACACTACGACAGGCAGGGAACCGGTGCCAGTAAACGGCGATTCCAGTAATCGTGATGGCGCTTGTGCAGTTTCAGACTATATCAAAAGATACATGGCAGTACCATCTAATGGCTCCCAATATTTCACGCATCTAAAAATCCTGATTTTACGCCTAGCATGGTTTTTATCGGGGGTTTTTGGATTTTGGAATACTTGAGTAGTCAGGAATACAGACACATAGTGAGGATCGTGGGAAACGACATTCCCGGAGAGAAAAAGCTGCTTGTAGGACTGACCCAGATAAAGGGCATTGGATTCAACTTTGCAACAGCAGTTTGCGACTCGTTAAAGATCAACACAAATTCAAACATTGGCAATCTCTCAGAGGAAAACGTCCATGCCATTGAAAAAATAATTACAAATCCGGTAGGGGAGAACTTTCCGACGTGGTTTCTCAACAGACAAAAGGACATAGAGACAGGCAAGGACAAGCATCTGCTGACATCTGATATTCCATTTACGCTAAGAAATGACATAGAGAGGGAGAGAGTCACTGCCAGCTGGCGCGGCTATCGCCACCTCAGCGGTCTCAAGGTCAGGGGGCAGAGGACCCGTACAAGCGGCAGAAAGGGTGGCGCCGTGGGAGTAGCAAAGGGCGGACTGGCAGCTCCAAAGAAGGATGGTGGCGCGGCGGCGCCTGCAGCAGATGCAGCTGCAGATACAGAGAAAAAGGAAGCGCCCGCAGAGGAGAAAAAAGAATCTCCTGTGGAGAAAAAGTAGGCGTGCATGATGGGAGATCCAAAATATCCGCGCAGAGTCTGGAGAAAGCCAAAGAGGCCGCTTAACTATGAGCTAAAGATGGAAGAGCTAAAGACTCTTGGCACGTTTGGACTCCGGACAAAGAGGGAGTTGTGGAAGGCGCACACAGAGCTGTCCCGTGTAAGACACCAGGCGCGCTCGCTACTTGCCCTAAGACAGGAGATAAGGGAGGAGAAGGAACCCATACTCATGAAGTCGCTTGAAAGAATAGGACTGGTAAAATCTGGTTCCACACTTGATGATGTGCTGAATCTCAACGTAGACGACTTGCTTGCGCGAAGGCTTCAGACCATAGTTACAAACAAGTTTGGATTCAAGACGCCGTACCAGGCAAGACAGGCAGTCAGCCATGGCCACATCATGATAGATGAAAGAAGGGTGGACATTCCATCATACACGGTCACAGTTGACGAGGAACCCAAGATCCACTTTACGCCAGAGTCCAAGATACCGGGAATGCTAGAAACAAAAGATCCGACAGAGACATCAGAGACAGAGGTAGTATCAGAGACTACACAGGCAGAGACAAAGACAGAGATGGCATCAGAGGTAAAGACAGAGGTAGTATCAGAGACTACACAGGCAGAGACAAAGACAGAGATAGTATCAGAGACTACACAGGCAGAGACAAAGACAGAGATAGTATCAGAGACTACACAGGCAGAGACAAAAGCCCAAAACCCATAGACATATCAGTAAATAACCCCTTTTTCAGATACACGATATAACATGTGCTCTATAATCGGCTATCGCGGAAAAGGAGCCGCCGCTCCTGTAATTGTAAGCGGGCTCAAGAGGATGGAATATCGTGGGTATGACAGCGTCGGAGTTGCCACAGAGTCAGGAAAGAAGATCAACCTCAAAAAGGGTATCGGCAGGGTTGCAGAAGTTAATAGTAGTGCCGGGCTTGATGCGCTTCCAGGAACCACGGGAATTGGCCACACAAGATGGGCCACGCACGGCAAGGTAACAAGAGCAAACGCCCACCCGCATTCAAGCAATTCAGGCAGCATTGCAATAGTACACAATGGAATCATTGAAAACTTTGAAGAGCTAAAGAGCAGCTTGAGCGCTCAAGGGTACACGTTTGAAAGCGAGACTGACACAGAGGTAATTGCAAATTTGCTGCAAAAAAACCATGATGCAACAGGCAGCGTCAAGGAGGCAGTAGTGAAGACGGTATCAGAGATAGAGGGCCATTATGCCTTTGTGGCAATGTTTGAAGACGGCCAGCTTGCAGCCGCTAGGTTTCATGAGCCGCTCATACTTGGAATAGGGCAAGACGACTTGTTCCTCTCAAGTGACGTGCTTGGATTCATCGAGTACACTGATGATGCCGTATACATGAAGGACGGAAGCTTTGCAATGCTAGAGGACGGCAAGTTTCAGATATTTGACTTTGATGGAACCGATACAAGCTATGAGGTTACAAAGGTCTCAAAGGAGTTCGGAGATGCATACAAGGGGGACTATGCCCACTTTACACTAAAAGAGATCTACGAGCAACCAGAGACGGTCATGAGGGCAGGCGAAAAGACTACAGATGCAATCAAGACTGCTGCACTACTTATCCGCAATACAAAAAGCATCTATGTGACTGGAAGCGGCACCAGCTACAACGCGGCTCTGCTTGCAAAGCAGATCCTCTCAAGGTATGCAAAAATAAAAGTCGAGCCCATCATATCAAGTGAGCTTCCGTTTTCACCGGACATCATTGAAGATGATTCCGTCTTTGTTGCAATGTCGCAAAGTGGTGAGAGCGCCGACGTGCTAGAGGCAGTCAGGATTGCAAAGCAGGCAGGCTGCAAAATCATATCCATAGTAAACCTCACATCCTCGTCGCTTGCGCGCGAGTCAGATATAGTAATAGGCATGAACTGCGGCCCCGAGATAGGAGTGGCAGCCACCAAGAGCTTTACTGCACAGCTTGCAGTACTGTACAAGCTTGCAGAGCAGCTAGGAGGTCAGACAGGCACTGATTTTGGCGGCATCTCTGAATCCATGCTAGAGATGCTAGAGAATCCCACCACCATACAGCAGATAGCAGGCAAGCTACGCAACGTCTCGGACATATACGTGCTAGGCCGCGGCATTCACTATCCGATCGCAATCGAGGCTGCATTAAAGCTCAAAGAGCTCACATACATACACGCCGAAGGCATTGCAGGCGGCGAGCTAAAGCACGGACCGCTTGCGCTGATGGACTCGGGCGTGTATGTGATAATTATCAATCCTGACGATACGACCTACTCTGACACGCTTACTAGCGCGCGCGAGATCAAGACGCGCGGCGCAAAGATCATCGGCATCTCTAATGTCAAAAGCGACGTGTACGACTATTGGATAGAGATTCCAAGTACTGGAGAAGAGTCGTACCCCATACTTGAGATAGTCCCAGTACAGCTGCTCTCATACTATGCGGCGCTTGAAAAGGACACGGATCCTGACTATCCGAGAAATCTGGCAAAGTCAGTCACTGTAAAGTAAGCCGCTGATACTCGGTTTCTGCAGCATTCAGGAATTTCTCCGGACTGCCTCCCGTGTGTAGCATGTATGACATGATGCTGCCTCCGGCGCCCACGCCCTCTTTTGCAAATCCCTCTGCAAATGCGCGCAGGCCAGCATGCTTTGACTTGTGCAGTCCCGGATCTACTGCAGCTGCCGGGACGTCTGCCACGCTGCGCATCAGCTCGGCAAAGTTTGCAGTCGGGTCGTCTGCCACATACGAAGTAGTAACTACTGCCGCGTTCTCCTCGCAAAATCCCATGCTTGATGCAAATGCCAGGACTGCTGCCATCTGCGTCCCTCCTGCCAGCATTACGCGCGAGACTTTTGATGCGGCGCAGAGCATTCCTGCAACAAGTGGTATCATCGGATCACCTACTGCTGCAACCACGTCTCTGGGTTTTTTGGATCCAAGTCTTTCTAGCGCGGCAGCAGCTGTCTTGTTTTTCAGGTCTATTGGATTTTCAGGAATACTCGAGCTGACGCGCGCCTCAAATCCGAGCGCCTGTAGTACTGCTAGCGCCGTGGTAGTTCCTGCAGGAATACTCTCTCCGATTACTAGACAGTCTGCAAGTGATGCAAGACGCATGCCAAGCATTCTGCCATAATCTACGGCGCGTGTAAGCTGATCACCGGTCATGGCATCCTCAGAGGTAATGTCCCGGCCCGGCTGCAGGCCCGTCTCTACAAACGGAAGCTGCGGGACTATCTTGCTGCCTGCGTTTATGGCCAGATGTGGTATGCCTGCAGATTCGAGCGCCGCCCTTGTCAGCAGTCCAGGAGTTGGCTTGCCATCAGGGGTCATGGGAATCTGCTCTATTACCTTACAATGCCCATAGTGGAGGTATTCGGCATCTGCTGGGGGCGTAAACTGCATCGCGTCAGGGTTTGCTCCTGCTATTGTGATCCCGGGAATACGGCACGTCTCTGTGTACGACATTACAAGTGAGAAAAGAAACCTGCCTGGGCGCACAGCATCCAAAAAATCACGACCCTTCCCACTGTCTGCAAGCAGCCTGACGCCCTCCAAGATCACTGCCCCATCATCTGGACAAACTCTTGCTCTGTACTCCTTTGCATCACCGGGTTTGTCGCCTTTTCACCGCCGATAGTAGACGTTGGAGAACCGCCGTAATTGTGCCCCGGATACAGCACGAGTGAGTCATCAAGATCATACAGCACGTCAAAGAGGCTGTGGTACAGGTCTTTTGCGCTGCCACCTGGCAGGTCGACTCTGCCGCAATTTCCTACAAAGAGCGTGTCGCCAGAAAATATCTTGCCATCACCTACAAGGCAGATGCTGTCAGCAGAATGTCCCGGAGTGTGGAGCACTAGCAGCTTGGAGCTGCCAAACACAATGCTGTCACCGTTCCCTACAGTCATGTCATGCTCTAGCTCTGAGGACTCGTGCTGCACTATCTTGGCACCGGTGGACTCTTTGAACTCTTTGTTTCCAAGCGTATGATCAAAGTGATGGTGCGTGTTTACAATGTATCTAACATTCAGGCCGTCCCTCTTGATTATCTCTGCGAGCTCCTCAAGATCCCAAGAGGGATCAATTACTATTGCCTGATTCGTGTCCTCGTCTGCAACCACGTATGCAAAATTCTGCATCGAGCCCACAGGTATCTGATGCACCTTCACACGATTCCCTCCTCTGCCTCTGGCGGAATTCCTATTTTTTCTGCAAACAGCCTGCCTGTCAGGTCGGGCCTCTTTGGAATCCCCTGTTTTGTCCTGTGAAACGTGACTGTCATGTCGCATTTTGTGTGCACGTTTGCAGTATCTCCGGTCTGTGGATCAAGGCCGGATGGCACGTCTACTGCAATCTTGTAGCAGCCGGCATCATTTACATATTTGATTGCAGATGCATACGGCTCACGGATTTCACCTGTGATGCCGGTGCCAAGCATCGCGTCAACTATGATGTCAGGCATGCCCCTGTCTCCTGGGCTCCAGGATTCAAGGCGTACAGACGGCATCTTTTGTAGTATGGACCAGTTCCAAGAGCTCTCCTCGGTCTTTATGTCATCTGAGCCACCCATGAGGGAGACTGTTACTTTTGCTCCACGGCCGGCCATGTGTCTTGCCATGACAAGCCCGTCTCCCCCATTGTTGCCAAGCCCGGCAAGAACCAATACTGTTTTGGAGTCAAGCACTGTCTCTTCTGCCAGACGCCTTACTGCTGCAGCTCCCGCATTTTCCATCATGAATTTTTTTAAAAAGCCCATCTCGTGGCCGCGGTTCTCTATCTGGTACATCTGATCCACCGTGATCTCCACAAGCATGATGCTAGATTATGCTCAAAATAAGGGCTTTGAATATAACTATGAGCCGGGAATTTGAATCAGTTATGCCAGTGTCTGCCATCTGCCAATCTGGAATAAAAAATGAACACTTTTATAATATCATGTCAACGGTGTGTAATGGCAAACGCAATCCACATAGCAGCACTGCTTGGAGTGGTATTGTTTCTTGTAGTATCTCCAGAGGCTCATGCTGAATCCCCGTATGCCCAGTTCAAGTCAGGCGTACCGCTAGATGAGATACGATGCTCTGGTGAACTTGTACTGTTAGAATCACCGCGCGGCACACCTGCATGCGTCAGCGAGACATCGGCAGAAAAACTGTTGGAGCGCGGATTTTCCATGGTAGAACAGAACATGGATATGATGAAAGATGGTGATATGATGAAAGATGGTGATATGATGAAAGATGGTGATATGATGAAAGATGGTGATATGATGATGAAGTCGGAACTGACAGGCGAGATTGAGATAGGATCACTTCTTCCGCTGTCCGGACGACTCTCTGGACACGGAGAAGAAAACCGTGCGGGAACAGTGTTTGGAGTAATTAAATTCAACGAGTACCTTGAGAGTATTGAAGCCACATGGAGTTTCAAGCTCGTATCAGAAGACACGGCAACAAACCAGCAGATCGCACTTGACAAGCTTACCAATCTTAATGCAAAGAAGATAAAGATTGTAATAGGCCCCGAGACTAGCGCAAACTCAAAACACGTATTGCAGTATGCAAATAATAATGGAATGCTACTTGTTAGCTGTTGCTCTACTGCCCCGGCGCTTGCAATTGTAGATGACAACTTATACCGCCTTGTTGCAGACGACAGCAATCAAGGTCCTGCCCTGGCAGCACTTATTGCCAACGAGGGAATAGAGGCAATAGTACCCATCTGGAGGAATGACGCATATGGCGAAGGCCTGCAAAAAACAGCTGGAGATGCGTTTAAAGCAAAGGATGGAGTCATAGGCGAAACAATCCCCTACGATCCCGACACGCCAGAATTCTCCGTATCCACATCACTGCTTGCTGAAAAGGTACAAGAGCACGTAGACAGACTCGGCGCAGAAAAAGTTGGTGTGTTGTACATTGGTTTCAACGAGATACAACAGTTTGCCCACTCCGCATCAGACCACGAAGTGCTCAATCAGGTAAGATGGTTCGGGCCGGATGGCGCTACAAAGCAGGAAAATTTGATAATAGATCCGATTGCCTCAACGTTTGCAGAAAAGGTAGAGTTCACAACACTTCAGGTGGCGGCGGCAGAAAATCCTACATATTTGAGCGTGCAAGAGTATGTGGAGACCGAGTTGGGCAGGGCGCCCTCGACGTTTGCCCACTCGTCATATGACGCAGTATGGCTCGTCGGACTTGCAATGCTAGAAACCGGCAGCTCTGATGTGGATGAGATAAAGGCAGTGATACACAAGGTGGCAGAAGGCTACGATGACTTTGCTCTAGGCAGCATTACACTCAACGAGGCAGGCGATCTGTCAGAGGCAGACTATGAGATATGGGGTACACGAGACGGCGAATGGAAGCGCTTGGGCACATACACGTATAGCGACGGCATGATTATACTCAACTAGATCATACGCCCGAATCAATGTTTTTCGTATCAAAAATCCACCGTTTTTACATCCAAAGATTCTGGCAAACACAGATGATCAATATGGGAACAAGTGACAGATTTTTGATATAATCTGGCCTTTGTGAGATTATTATTTTTAAACTGGATTGAGCATCAGAAACTGACTCTGTGCACTGTTCATTACTAGACACACTAGATCAGATTTAATAAGGTTGCACAGAAAGCTAGTGTGATGAAACTCGGTGAGATAAAGCCCCGCGTGATGAAACCCCGCGTGATGATTGGAATCGGGGGCGCAATTGCAGCAGCTGTCATAATATTTGCATTGCTTGGACCCTCTGATCCGCCGCCTGTGAGACCCGTAGAAGTCGGGCTTGAGGGCGAGATAAAAATTGGATTGCTTGCCGCCACGTCAGGGGATTTTGATGCGTACGGTCAAGAAAACGTAGCGGCAGCAATGCTTGCAGAGTCCACGTTCAACAAGTATCTGGAAGAAGCTGGCGAGAATTGGAGCATAAAGATTGTAGCAAAGGACACGCAGAGTGATCCCGAGACGGCCCTTGAGAAGATTGAGGAGCTTGACATGGAGGGGATAAAGCTGGTGTCAGGTCCCGAAACTAGCGCAAGCATTACGAACATTATGGAATATACTGCAGAAAACGACATGCTGTTGTTTAGCTGCTGCTCGACTGCTCCATCGCTTGCCATACCAGGTGACAACGTATTCAGGCTCATTACAGATGATACAAAGCAGGGTCTAGTCTTTAGCAAGCTGCTAGAGCACGAGGGGATAGAGGCAATAGTGCCCGTCTGGAGGGGTGATGTATGGGGTGACGGCCTGATCGGGGCGACTGCAGATAACTATGATGGCGTGATAAACTATGGAATAAGATATTATACTTATGCAGACAGATTCACCTCGCATACAGACGACCTTGTAGGAAGGGTGCAGAATCTCATAGACGAGCACGGGGCAGAAAAAGTCGCCATACTGTATCTTGGATTCGGAGAGATGGTAAGATTCATTGAAGCAGCATCAGTTTATGAAATACTCGATGACGTGAGATGGTTTGGATCTGATTCGAACACAAACGACGAGGCGCTCGCCATGGAGCCGACAGTAGAGTTCACAGAAAAGACAAAGCTTACGACCGTGCAGGTCTCTGCGTCTGGCGAGTCGGCGTTTTACGCGGTAAGGGATCATGTAAAGGAGGAGATCGGAAGAGAACCGAGTGCATTTGCCCACGCGGCATACGATACCATATGGCTCATCGGGCTTGCGATGCAAGAAGTTCAGAGTGCCGAGACAAGTTTGGTTGCCGCGGCGTTGCCGACAGTCGCCCTCTCATACGAGGGAGCTATAGGCGCCACGAGGCTCAACGGAGCAGGTGACCTCGCAGAGTCAGACTATTCCATATGGGGCATTAGGGACGGACAATGGGAGAGGCTTGGAATCTTTGATTATAGTGACGGCGCCATTCTCTTTGACGAGTTGGGTCTTGGCGAGGTGCAGATAGGTCTGCTCATACCGGAGACTGGTACCCTCGAGTACTTTGGTGAGGAGGTCTTGCTTGCAACACAGATCGGTGTGGCAGAATTCAATGAATATTTGGAGGGATCCGGTCAGACATGGAGAATGACACTTGAGGCAAGGGATACAAAGAGCAACGTGCAAGACGCGCTCGCAGAACTTGAGAATCTAGACAAAAATGGAATAGAAATAATTCTGGGAGCTACAAGCAGCGCCACTATTACCGGGATAAAGGACTATTCAGATGATAATGACATGCTAATCCTTGGATGCTGCTCGTCTGCTCCGTCACTAGCAATACCAGATGATTCCGTGTTCCGCATGGTGCCTGATGACAGGCAGCACGCGGTAGCACTTGCAAGACTGCTAGAGCACGAGAAGATAGAGGCAGTGATCCCGGTGTGGAGGGGTGATGTGTGGGGCGACGGTCTGAGTGCAGCAGGCCAGAAAGAGTTTGCAGGTGTGATGGATGAGGGTATAAGGTATGACGTGAATACTGACGAGTTTTCTGAGCAGGCAAAAGATCTTGCCGGCAGGATGCAGGGGTACGCCGACGAGTACGGAATAGAAAATGTTGCCGTGTGGTATATGGGATTCAGTGAGATGATTCAGTTTGTACAGGATGCATCAGTTCACGAGATACTCGGGGACGTGAGGTGGTTTGGATCAGGTCCCAACACAAAGGAGATCAGCCTAGTTAACGACTCGGTGGGAGGAGACTTTCTTTCTGACACCAAGTTTACAATGGTTCATACCGCGCCTTCTGATGGGCCGGCAGCATACAAGCTGTACAAGCACGTCGAGGAGGATCTTGGCAGGGCGCCAAACTCGTACGCGCACGCCGCATATGACGCCGTGTGGATTGCCGGGCTTGCGATATCAAAGCTACAAGATACAGACGCCCTCAAGATCCGGGAGATACTTCCAGATGTCGCATCAAGGTACAGCGGCGCGCTAGGCAGCATTACATTTAACGAGGCAGGCGATCTGGCAGAGTCAGACTATGAGATATGGGGTATTAGGGACGGCGAGTGGAAGCGCCTAGGGATATACTCGTACAGTGACGGATCAATCACACTCGGTTAGATCAAGATATTATATAATGGGCTCGCAGAGCACAAATAATGAAATCCAGAGTCGTCATGGGCATAGGTGTAGCCTTGGTGGCCGCAGCCCTGATAATATACGCAGCACCAGAACTTTCAGGACCTGCAGAGTCCGGACTTGCCGGCCAGATAAAGCTGGGACTGCTTGTCGCAACGTCTGGCGACTTTGGAGCGTATGGTCAAGAGAACATAGAGGCAGCAATGCTTGCAGAGTCAGAGTTCAACAAATATCTGGTAAAAGCTGGCGAGAATTGGAGCATACAAATGGTAACAGAGAACACACAGAGTGATCCTGACATCGCGCTAGAAAAGATCAGAATGCTTGATGCAGCAGGAGTAAAGCTTGTCTCTGGTCCTGAGACTAGCGCCAGCATTATAAGCACCAAAGAGTACGCTGCCAGTAATGACATGTTGCTGTTTAGCTGCTGTTCTGTCGCGCCATCGCTTGCCATACCAGGTGACAACGTATTCAGGCTCATTACAGATGATACAAAGCAGGGGGCCGTGTTTAGCCTGCTCTTTGAACACGAGGAGATGGATGCAATAGTCCCGGTGTGGAGGGGTGATGTGTGGGGCGACGGCCTCAGTGAGGCGGTAAAAAAAGACTTTACAGACGGTGTGATGGACGAGGGTATAAGGTATGACGTGAATACTGACGAGTTTTCTGAGCAGGCAAAAGATCTTGCCGGCAGGATGCAGGAGTACGCCGACGAGTACGGAATAGAAAATGTTGCCGTGTGGTATATGGGATTCAGTGAGATGATTCAGTTTGTACAGGATGCATCATCTCACGAGATACTCGGGGACGTGAGGTGGTTTGGTACTGATTCAAATACAAACGACGTGGCGCTAGTCAAAGACTCCACTGTAGCATTTATAGAAAATACACAGTTTACGACAGTGCAGGTCTCTGCGTCTGGCGAATCTGCATTTAACAAGGTAAGGGACTATGTCAAGGAGAATCTCGGAAGAGAGCCAAACTCGTTTGCGCATTCGACATATGATACCATATGGCTCATCGGATTAGCAATGCTAGAGGCTCAAAGTCAAGAGGCAGGCCCGGTTGCTGCCGTACTACCTGCAGTTGCCGCAAAATACGAGGGTGCAATCGGCAGCACTGTACTCAACGATGCGGGAGATTTGGCAGATGCAGACTATTCCATATGGGGCGTGAGGGACGGAGAATGGAAGAGGCTGGGAAACTTTGACTATAAAGACAGGATCATCGCGCTTGACGAGTCCGGCTAGCAGATAATAATCACGCCACAGGCAAACATCTAGGGCATGCAAGACTAGTGCAAACATTAGCCAAGCCCTAGGTACAGCCTGCCAAGATCCGGCTGCTCTAGCAGCTGCTCTGACTTGCCCTCAAAGACGCGTCTGCCGCCGGCTACAAGATAGACGTGGTCGCCTAGTTCTAGCGCGCGCTTTGTGTTTTGCTCTACTAGTATTATGGTAATTCCAAAGCTGTCGCGCATCTCGTTTATCTTTGAGAGCACCTCGCCGGCAAGCTTGGGGGACAAGCTGGCAGTCGGCTCGTCAAATAGCATGAGCTGCGGGCGCCTTGATAGCGCCATGGACATTGCAAGCATCTGTCTCTGCCCGCCGCTGAGTATGGCCGCCTTTTGAGTCTCGTATTTTTTGAGTATGGGAAACGTCTCTAGTACCTCTGGCATTCTCTCTGCCTGCACATCCGGATCAAGTGTATATCCTGCCATGACAAGATTCTCCCGGATGGTAAGGTCTGCAAAGACGTTGTTTGTCTGGGGAAGGTATGCAATCTTTTTTCTTGCAATGACATGGGGGGCAAGACCCGTAATGTCCTCACCCGAGTAGCTTATCTCGCCGGAATACACGCTGCACAGTCCGAATATGCTCTTTAGCAGCGTGCTCTTGCCGCTGCCGTTTGGACCCACAACCACGGTAATGTCTTTCTTTTTTGCCTCAAAGTCAATGCCAAATATGATGTGGCTGTTGCCGTACCCGGCATACAAGTTCTTTATCTCTACTATGGACTCCAATTCATTTCCCCAGGTACGACTCGACGACTAACGGGTGGCCAGTCACCTCATCAGGGCTGCCCTGCGCTATTATCCTGCCGCCATCCATTGCAAACACGCGGCTCACATACTGGAGGGATATGTCGAGTCTGTGCTCTACTATGAAAAATGTGATCTTTTGTATTTTGCAAATGTCTGCAATGCGCTCAAATATCTCGTGCGCAAGAGTGGGATTCACACCTGCAATCGGCTCGTCCATGAGTATCATCTTTGCGCCAGACATCATTGCGCGTCCCAGTTCGAGCAGTTTTTTCTGCCCGCCACTAAGGTTTTTTCCAAGCGTGTCTGCGCGCTCGTGCAGATTTACATCCTCCATCGTGCGCAGCGCCACATCAAGTATTCTTTTTTCATCGTCTCTCCACCCGCGTCCCGGGGCAAGAAGAAACGACTCGCCAGAGTTGCCTGCTGCTGCCACCATAAAGTTCTCAAGGGCAGTAAGATTCTCAAAGGGCTGCGGAATCTGCCATGTGCGGACCAGTCCTGCATTATACGTCCCGTAGAGTCCCATCCTTGTAATGTCCTTGTTCTCAAAGGTAATGGTGCCTGCATCGGGGGGAAACATGCCAGATATTGCATTGATGAGCGTAGTCTTGCCGCTGCCGTTTGAGCCGATCAGCTGGCAGAGGGTTCCCCCCTCTATCTCCATGTCCACGCCGTCAAGAACAGTATTACCTCCAAAGCTCTTTTTGACGCCAGAGACTGTAAGGATTGCCATTACTAGGGGAACAATACAATAGAATTAAAGGGTTTAAGGCCGGCTAGCCCGGGTCGTACGGGCTCGTGTGAGCATTAAGATTTTTTTTTAAGTTGTCTGGCTCGAACTCTTCTGCCAGTGAATTAACCATGATCCCGGGATCGTTTTGAATCAAAAGGCAGTCAAGACTTACATTTTATGACAAAGACTGCGGATTATATCACAAGACCACGTAAAATAACGGGTCACATAACCAGAGTTTCTCATCCAAGATCTTCTAGTGACAGTCCCCAGTCTAGGGTATTTCCACTTTGTATTTTATCTGGAGAATCTGCATCCTTGTGTTTTTTAGGAGCGTCATTATCTGTATTTGGTAATTCTTCAGACAGAGTATCCTCGCCGGTATCTGCAGATTCCTCGATATTTGCCGGCTCTTCGGCCTTGACAGGCTCTACAACTCCAGTCTCTAATTCCCGGAGAATGACTCCTAGCGCCCTCTTCATCATCTTGGGAGTAGGGTGCGGGTCGTGTCCCATCTCCACTGCCTTGTCATAGATTACCCCCTGCTCTGCATTCCTGCAGTCCTGGCACAATCCGTCAAGGTAGATATCCATGTCGTCAGGCTCTTTTTTTCCATAGTCAAGCTTGCCTGTACTATCAAACCGTTCTAGTTTCAATGGAACATTGACGCACGGTCCAGGATCCGAGAGTGTCCTGCCCTTGCATATCCACATGCCGCGCGGATATGCCCGAATGCTGTTCTTTGCTCCCGGAGGAGGCGGCCTTTTTGAACACAGATATTTTTTCCATCTGGCATAATGTGTGGCGCACAACCAGCCTGACTCGATGGGCGTCTCCTTGTCCCCCATCATGGTAACGATGATTGGCTTGAAGCCATAGTAAGGCTTTTGCCAGAGGCGCTCTGCCCATGTTCTAGGTTCGATGGTGCATCCGTTCACACACACATGCTTTTCCCTCCTGTCTGCCCTGCTAGTGCGCACTCCTGCCGGATCCCTCTCCTTGCCGTGCATTCTAAAGTATTGATAGCATGCGGCGCACCTTCCCTTTGATGTTACCTGCCCCTTGCCGCAGTTAGAGCAGATCCTCTTTGGAGGGCGCATTGACCGCTCATACAGCTGGCGCGCACGCTCGGGGTCGCGGTCTTTTCCGTTCTTGTTAAAATGCTGATAGCACGAGGAGCACCGGTCCTTTGATACTACCTGGTTTCTGCCACAGACCTTGCACTGTTTTTGCAGCGGGCGCAGCATTCTTGCAATTATCTTGCGTGTTCTTTCCTTGCTGCGATCCTCGCCGTTCTTGTTAAAGTATTGATAGCACGAGGAGCACCGGTCCTTTGATACTACCTGGTTTCTGCCACAGACCTTGCACTGTCTCTGTAGCGGTCTAAAGGCCTTTTCATACAGCTGACGCGCACGCTCGGGATCGCGGTCTTTTCCGTGCTTGTTAAAATGCTGATAGCACGAGGAGCACCTGTCCTTTGATACTACCTGGTTTCTGCCACAGATGATGCATTTTTGCGCCGGTGACTCTTGGAATGACTGGCGCGCCGCCCTTTTGGATCTTGCGCGCGCCTTTTCAGGATCAATGTCTTTTTTGTGCAGCCTGAAATACTGATAGCATGCAGAACATCTGCCCTTTGATACGACGCTTGACGCGCCGCAGTTTGAGCACTGTTTTTTTGCCCCGTCATGCAATGTATCAAGGTTTGTGCGCAGCACGCGATCGGTTCCGTGCTTTCGATGGTACTGGTAGCAGGTGGCGCATCTGCCTATGGATACGATCTTTTCTTTGCCGCAGTTTGAGCAGCCTCCGGATTTTGCATGAATTGTGATTCCAGAATCAAGACATGTTTGACAGAGCATATCGCGCATGATATTTCGTTTGTAACAACTTTTACATAGACCCATTTTGCTAATTAATGATTGATCTAGCTCAAATAAATAAGTTTTTTGTAAAAAAATGATCCAAGGTCAGGTCACGTGCCTGTAATGATGCCATATTATATGAGTATGGCACCCCGGGGGAAATATCATAATATATCAGAATTGTTCTGGGATCATTTACCGGCCTTTTTTCCGGGTTTTGGAGGATTCCCGGGATCATGCACGCCTGATCCGGGACAAATCAATAGTCATTAATAATATGGCACTGCCTCAATTGTAAATTGGCATACGATCCAATATTCTCAGACGCCATAATATTTGCAAGCCTGCTTACGCTTCTGAGCATCGGACTTACCCTCACATACATCACCACCCGCGTCCCCAACTTTGCACACGCGTCATTTGCCACAATCGGCATGTACGTGGCGCTTGTAGTGACCCATGTCTGGGGGCTTGTCCCGTATGTCGCAGTCCCCATAGCATTTGTAATATCCGGGATGGTATCCCTCGCACTCTACACGTTTATCCTAAAGCCGCTCATCAGAAAGGGCGCCACGCAGGCAATCCAGATGATTGCAACACTTGCCTTTGACCTAGTAGTAATTGCAATGCTCAACATATCTGCTGACTATATAGTGAGGACCACGCAGATATCCTCCAGAGAGTTTACGCTGCGCAGTTATGACCTCGAGTTTGCCGGGCTGCCTGCCATAGTTATAGTGGCGCCACTGACCATAGCGATACTTGCAGTCACGCTACATACAATGTTGCGCAAGACCCGGTTTGGAATCGCGATGAGGGCAGCCACTGAAAACTCGGATCTTGCAGAGACTGTGGGAGTCAACATAAAGATGGTGTACAGCGTATCCTGGATACTTGGAGGCGGCTTTGCAGGCATTGCGGGCGCGATGATATCCTTGTGGTTTGAAGGTGATCCCAACTTTGGCCCGTTGCTCATACCGAGCATATTTGCGGCAAGCATAGTCGGCGGCTTTTTGAGCATATACGGCGCCATTGCAGGCGGCATACTAGTCGGCCTTACAGAGGTGCTTGGAACAAGGTTTCTTGCAGGAGAGTTTGGCGCATGGCTCATCGCATACCGCCCGCTCATCCCGCTCATATTCATAGTTATTACGCTATTTCTGGCCCCAAAAGGGCTTGCCGGAATAAGATGGTCAAGGTTGTGGAGACATGGCGCTAGGGTCTGAGATAATATTTGTAATTGACTTGCTTGCAATATTTGCAGTCTACGTTATAGTGAACCTGAGTCTGAACATGGAGTTTGGATACACGGGAATTCCCAACTTTGGCAAGGTGCTGGCAGTAGGGGCGGGAGCATTTGTGGCAGCATCAGTTCCCGGGCGCATATTTGCAGGGCTTGCCGGTATCGAGGGGGACTACATATCAGAGAACATACTCATAGTCTCGCAGATCAACGTGTGGCTAGTAGATAATGTCGGAATTGGCTTTGCCGTGTTCTTTTTGACACTCGGAGTCGCCGCAGGAGTAGGCGGGCTGCTCGGATTGGCCTCGTCTTATCCGGTGATTAGACTGCGCGGTGACTATCTTGCCATTACACTATTGGCATTTGGTGAGAGCATTAGGATAATCGGCAACAACTATACGCCGCTAGTCGGCGGCACGCTCGGAGTGCAGGTACCAGACCCTCTTGCGTTTTTGCCTGATGAGTTGCGGTTTACTGCAGCCACGCTGGGACTTGTCGCGATAGCCATAGCCGTGTATGTGTATAGCGAAAAGATGATTCGCTCGCCGCTTGGAAGAATGCTTCGCGCAATCCGTGACAACGAGGTCTCAGCAGAGGCGCTTGGCAAGAATCCGAGGGATGCCAGGATAAAGGTGATAATGATATCTGCAGGAATTGCTGCAATAGGAGGGGCGCTGTATGCGTTTTACGTGGGGAGCACTATTGCCTTTGCATATGACAGGGCAAGCTGGACGTTCTGGCCGTTCCTGATGATTCTCATAGGCGGGCTTGCAAACAACAAGGGAGTCCTGGTAGGTACATTCATCTTTGTAATGCTGCGCAAGCTTATCATATTTTACAAGGATGCCTTTGAGGGCATAGTCCCATTTGACGTGATATGGCTTGACTTTTTGCTGCTAGGAGCGATACTGATTGCCATACTGTTGTACCGGCCGCAGGGCATCATGGTGGAAAAACCCACATACACCATACCCCGGAAGCGAAAGCCGCCGATGCTAAGGAGAATGCTGGATCTGTTCAGATAGTCCCCGGCTGTCCTGGCAGACATGATCCCTACAAATGATCAATCAGAATCTTTGATCCGGGGTAATGGCATTCTGGGATCATCCTGCGGCGATCCGGGATGATATGATCCAAGATGGAAATGTATCTGCATAACAACTGATGCAACGGGCTTGTCATTACAATATAGCGTTTCCAGCCTGCGGCAGGCTCTAGATGCCTGTTTGTGTTATTCAGAGGCACACATAGGCACCATGTCACTAATTCCACAGCCTGACATACGAAATGCCAGTCTAGTCGTGATTTGAGGCCAATCTAGACAAAAAATCATACAAAATTTTTATATACTATATCCTGCTATTAACATCATGAAGATGCGAGTTGTAGTTGCAGCAATATCCATAGCAGCAGGCATTGCAGTGATAACGGGAATCAACACTGCATATGGTGTCTGGCATTGCTTTGGTCCGTGGTGCTGGAACTAGGTCAAACCAATCTTGCCTTGGCAGTGCCCTGCTAGTGGACTCTCAAAGTAACATGATTCAAGATGGGTGTTTTTTAGATACATTTTCATGGACTGTCTTGGTCATCTGTATGTCACTTGTCGTTTTGGATCAAATTTGAAAGCGTCTGACTATCTGTATAGTTGGATGTTTTGTATAGTATTTTGGGCACAGACGTTGCAAGAGTCTGCCATGAGTATAGTGCTTGAAAGATTTTGAAACTGGATTTGCCGGGATCACGGCAGGTATTAACACAATCATGTATTGCGTGTCTGATTTTATAATGCATACACAACTGACAAACGCCTTTATTCCGGGATTACATG
>RHFD01000003.1 GCA_003724325.1 Nitrosopumilus sp. D6
GTAAATAGGGCTGTTTTTAGATCTCCACTAGCATCCATTGGCTTTTTATAATTTCTGGTTTTTCCCATGGATTATCTAGTGGTTGAACTTTTTAAATAGTTTTGTCAAGATTGAATGTAGGAGGTCAGGTTGCTCGTGTAGTTTGATAGGCTCTGTTAAAAATAGGTGATCTAAAACCAGGCATTGATTTTCGTCTAGATCACCCATATTTACCAGTGTCTTCCTAGACGTACGATTGTACTTGAACTGATTGAAAGAATAGAATCCACCTTTGAACTGAATATTCTGACGAATCTAGTAACTTGTAATCAACAGCAAAATAATCATTTTGTTTTTAATAACGTCTGCAAGTTGGATTTTTAATACATTCCAAATACAAACATTTCGTGGGGGAAAATTAATGCAAGAAAACCACATAAATGAAATGCTTTTTGAAAAATTTATTCTCATTTTCGAGTCTACTAATATAAAATCCTAGAACATTGCTTTTGAAACAAATGAACATTAGATATTGACTTTGTGCCTGACTCTGCAGATGGCAGAACTAGTCTTCTTTGTAGTCCGGATAATCTTTATCGCGTCTAAGTATGCCGCTTCTTAGGTATCCGCTTGCACTGATGGGTTCAACTTCAGAATCAGCCTCGTTTACAGATTTTTCGGATTTTTCCTGTTTTTCCATGTTGTTCCATATCCGGTATCATTAATAGAGTTATCGGATCTCACTCATGCACATCCATTGAAGGCATGCATGTTTTTACAAGTGACAAAACTCTTGGTAATTATGACATAACCAGCCACATAATAACTACTATTTGCCATGTAAGTAGAGATTAAGAAAATTGTACAAAGAATTTAATGAAGAAATGAGATTACAGCTGCAAAGACATACGAATACTGCCGAAAGGGTTAGCAGAAAAGCAGAAAATTTAATGTCAATTTCTGCGATTATAACTGCCATCATAGTCGGATTTTATGGCTCGACATTTGAAATGATTCCCAGCGCCCAGTCATCTTTGCTAGACCTACAAATTATAATCCCAAGTCTTGGATTTATGATTATTACAATTGTATCATGTGTCATCACAACTAGGATAAAGATAGGAAGGGAGCCGTTCCTTGGTAAAGAATTGTTAAAAGATGGGCAAAAAATCACTAGTTGGATCAATGCAACAGAAAAAAAATACTATAAAAAATTAATTGAAGAATATGTACAATGTCTCAGAGATGCAGAAAGCACCATCAAACAAATGACATGGTCATCTAACATTAGCATCATATCTTTCACAGCCGGATTGATGTATATCCCAATAGCAGTCATACTAGCAACACTGGCATAAACTTGCAGTAAAAAAAGACAGAATCATGGTTTATTGGATCATATATCTTTGAGATTCTCTGCCGTCTCCAAAGATCCTTTATATTTGGCAGGCACAAACCACACATCGTGTCAAGCTACAAGGGCTCGTATTCAAGTGACCAGTCAACAAACTTTGCAATACCCATAATCCTGATCATATTTGTCGCAGGCATCTATGTAATGGTAAATGAGACTAGTGCCGGATTTGCAGGCATCATACTAATCGGGGCGGCATCAGTTACAATGATCTACTGGACCAGAGTCCTGAAAAAAATAGCAAGTGACAAAAAGCCACTATACACAAAGGCAAGAGAGCAGGAGACAAAGAACTGGGTGTACGACCTCATAAAGGGGGACGGCGAGTTTGTGTTTGTAGCAGAGGTTCCAGGGCCAGAAGACAAGATAACAGTCAGGCTCGTAGAAGAGGCGCTGTACATACGCGGCTCGTCTGGATTTTCAAAAGAAGTCATGATAGAAAACGCATCAGGCATGCAGATATTTGACTTCAAGTATAGAAATGGCGTCCTCACGCTCCGGATAAAATAACTAGAGACTCTTTGCAAGCTCGAGCTTTGGCGGCAGATACTTGTCTGTAATGTTTGTAAGCCCATACTTTGAGAACGCCTCTAGCTCGGCCTTTCTCTTTATCCGCAAAAACACGTCTAGCTCTTTTTTCCATATACCCGACTCGTATCGGGGATCCTTTTTGAGGTCATGGCACCTCTTTATGTCTGACTCTGTCATTGGGATGGTTGGCAGGTTGTACTTTTCAATGTCTGTTGCCCACACGCCGACCCATTTTGCATCAGGTACAGTGAGCTCGCGCAGATGCGCCGCGTTTGCAGAGCCGGACTTTATCACCATTGCAATGTGCTCGCCGTACACATCCCCGTCAGTCA
>RHFD01000075.1 GCA_003724325.1 Nitrosopumilus sp. D6
TGTTCCATGTGTGTTGTATGAGGTATGAGTGATTTGCAGCGATCAGAATTAGATCGCAATTGGAGTGATGTCAATATTTTTGAACTTGAGATTCGATAAAAGTTGTGGAAGCATTTATACCAACTTGATCTAAAATGTAAAGAAGATTGACAAGTAATACTAATAATATTTGGAAGAAATTAGCACAAAAACCAGAAAATATAATCAGAGCCATACTTATGATTTCAATTGTACTTGTGACATTACCAATTATAATCAACTATGAAAATTTCCTTAATAATTCTTCGAATAATAGCTTGTCTTGGTTTATCATATTATTGGAGATACCAATTGCCTTTGGAGTCACGTATGTCTTTTGGTACTTGATTACTTTGCCGGATAGAAAAAATAAAAAATATGTGCGTGGTAAAATCAAGGACAATTATCAGAGACGTATTGAAATAGCCAAAAATTTACGAGATGATCAATCTGAAAGAAGAAACATGAGTCTGTGGTTAGATGAGATCGAACTACTCTATGCGGCAGATATTCACATAATGGAGATACATGCCAGATTGTTGGATGCTGACGAGATAGAAGAATGCAGACATGAACAAGAAGTGACCAGATTTGTGTTTATCAACCCACTACAGAAAAATCCCAATGACAATTACAAGATTGCAGATTTAGTAGAATTTTTCAATGACGTGATGAATTTTTATGTTAAAACATATGTTGGCTAGTCAGGTTTGAGATGATTTTGTAGCCACGATCTGATACAGTGCGGCATGATTGTTGCAGGATGTGATATAGGGCGCCTTTTGACCCTCTGCCAGAACAATCGCTTTTTCTGCATCCGTAGGATGGCATGGTAGTGTTTTCATATCGGCGTTTCGCAGATAGATGTAATATCCTGACACTGGCGCCGTCTCCCCACTCTTGACGAATATCTTCTTCGTAACTAGCATCTGGGATCACGTTCCCCCTGAAGCAAATATAATTCTTGGTCGAATTTGGGCAGTCCTGTATTTCCCATACTAATATTATTGTGCATATGTAGATAAGAACTATGGTTTATTCAAATTTGACAAAACACGCCATATTATTGCCATAAACCCGGTTATGATCAAAGCATGCCGTGAACTAAATACGATGCCTGATCCAATTACTAAAAATAACACGACTATATCCACACCAGCAGGCGGAGTTAGTTTAGCCTGGTAGGACGTCAGCTTCCCAAGCTGAAGGTCGCGGGTTCAAATCCCGCACTCCGCATTACATCTCCCTGAGTATTCCAAATATTTCTGCAGGTCTTTTTTCACGCCGGGATCGCCGAGCTTTTCGCGGAGGTATGCGCGGTTTTTGTATATCCTGGCTGCGCGCTTTGGGTTGATCCCTATTGCCGTGGTGTAGTATTTTTCCGCGTCTGCAAACTTGCCTGCCTTTAGATAGAAATTCCCAAGCCCGCCGTATGCAAGGTATGATAACGGGTTGATCTCGATGCACTTTTCATAGTGTTTGATGCATTCTGGTGAGTCCTGCCTGTTGAGCATCCCGCCAAGTAGGTTTAGCGCGACAGGATTTGCGGGATCAAGTGAGAGAGCCCGCTCTAATAGCTCTATTGCCTCTGGCACACTGCCTAGTGCCACCTTTCTTTCTGCTTCAAAACACTTTCTGTCTGATCTCGAACCTTCAAACAGTGGAAGATCCCGCATCTCTGGGGGCACAATAATTATTGCAATATTTGACTCTTCACACCACTCTTTCTCAAACACATCCTGCGGAATGGCGCCCTCCTGCTGCTCGCCGTCCCTGTCTCCGGTCTGGACATAGTGTAAAATAGTGTTCTCCCTGTCGCTGTACCCGGTGATTACAGACGCATGCTGCGTTATCCCTGGCACTCCCGGAAGTATCACAATCGGGGGAAACCCCACATCAAGCATCTTTTTGAGCTCTGAGATTGACGATCTCATGATTTTGCATGCCAGACCGTGCCGCTCGGCAGACTCTATTCCCTCTATTAGCATGCTACCGCCAAAATCTCCGTACTTTTTTGCAATCTCTGCTGCCTCTGCAATCGGCAGTGTAATGTCCCAGTATCTTGATACGACATTGACTGGTAATGGCAGGCAGATATTCTCTTCATTTACGAGGGGCAGTAGCAGATCGGATTCTCCCACGAATCAGCACAGACACGCGAGTTATTAAAGTCATAGCGAGCAGAACTGCTCTATCAGATTTTGCCCGTCAGGACTCATCTCTGGATGAAACTGTGTCCCAAAGACTGGCTCTGTCTCGTGCCTGATTATCTCGTATCTACATTCATTAGATTCTGCAAGAGGTACCAGTCCGTCAGGCAGGCTTGCCATCTCGTATCTATGACTCTCAAAGACATCAAGTGTGCCGCCGCATACAGAATTCTCTTTTATCACCCTGACAGTCCTGCCTCCCGTGCGCGGGGAGTGGCACCTCTTGATGCTTCCACCTAGCGCGAGCGCTATAATCTCTGCGCCATAGCAGATTCCCAGCAGCTTTGTGCTGCTATCAACTGCATGCCTGACTATACAGGTATTAACCACGTTTGTCTTTTGATCGTTTCTTCTCCTGCCTGAGAGTACAATGTGATCATATCTTCCTAGCCCGTCTAGCTTGCACAGGTGTGGAGTCGTCTTTTCAAACGGGATTGACTGCTTTTTAAAAAAGTCAGTCAGATTTGTAGTGTATATGGAACCGTTATCCACCAGTAACAGCACGCTAGCCGCCTACCTCGACGGACACATAGTGCAGCTCTGGAAGCCCCTCTTTGATTGATATCGTTCCAAAGTAGAATACATCATCCTCCTGCCACATGAACACCCTGCTACCCTGTGGTATCACAAAGTCATTTAGGAATACGGTAAGGAACTCTTCTGTCTCTTTTCTGTCGTTTTCCGTAAAGAAGAACAGCTCGCCTTCGTTAAATGACAGTGGCACCTGCACCGAGGTGGGCTCTGTAATGGTAATGTTGCCGTTCTCAAATATCGACCTTATCAGGTCAATCCTGTCATCGCGCCCAAGGTCTGCAACAGTTACATTTGATATGGCCTTGGGAGTGACACCTGAGACCTTTTTGAGGTACGCCTCAAAGGCTGCCTCTTGTGTGTCCCCAAGCCCCACAAAGTACTCGCCATTAAATGCAGCACCGACTGCGGCAATCGTGCCTATCTGCGAGACGACACCTCCGGCGCCAGCAGTATACACGGTGATAAAGTAGACGTCGTGGTTGCCTACGCGGTACAGTATGTTATCTCCGATTCGCGGGTTCCGGAGTAGCGTCTTTAGCTGTGCAAATTCTGGATCCCGGTCTAGCGCCTCGCTTACCGCAGTTGGCCCTATGAGTTTTGTAGCCGAGTCGAGTGGAACCTCGTAGAACTGCAAGTCGCCCAGGTTTGAAAGGTCGTTTTCAACTACCATGTATCCTGCAAGGTTTCGCCCCTGCGAGCCGCGCAGCTCTAGTGAAAGCAATCCGACAAACTCTGTCTCTTCAAATCCCGGGGGCTTTGCCTCTACATAGTATGTCTCTAGTCCACGAGGGATCTCGTAGAACTCGTTTGCCTGTATGAACGTCTCGACATCTGTCACGTGGTAGATATTGTACATTTCTGTCTTCCAGTTAAAGAGCTCGACTGGATATCTTATCTGCTCCTCAAGCCATGCAGGTAATGGCTGGAACTGCTCGGCGTACTGGGTCGTAAACATTTCAGAGAAAAAGTCATCACCGGTACTTAGCAGCTGTATGTCGCCGTCATACGTGTTTACTAGCGCATATCCGACTAGCCGCAGGTATGGATTTCCTATGGACCATGGCACGTCGCGCGTGTCAAATCCTATTATTAATGGGACAAGCCAGTACGTGTCAGTCCCATCAGTTACGGGAAGCGCGTCAAGCTTTTCTCCAAACAGGTTGTACAAAAAGTATGGGTATAGAATCTCCATCCTGTTTATGATGTCCTTGTATCTCATGATGTGAACTGACTCTGTGGGAAACGAGAGTAGAAAGTTCGGCTCAAATGTCCAGCTCAGTGGGGGCGGGAGATCAATTCCTCCAAGCCCAGAATAAAACGCTCCGCCCAGCTCTGCGCTAGTCTCGGCTGTGCGCGATACCGGGTACGCAGACCAGGTGGATTCAAACAGTTCCCCCTCTCCATAGTAGATCTCTCTTTGCTTGAAGAACTTGCTGCTGTCTGTAATCTGGCCTTTTGTGGCCTCGAGTGTGAGGAATCCATTTGGCACGTGTGTGTACACGAGGTGCTCGTTGTACCACCTGTTATCGGCGCTTACAGACGAGGGTAGAATGGGGGTCATCGAGGCAGTCCAGTATAGTGTGTTGTTGAACCTCAGTATGTCGTTGTCGACTATTCGCACATATGGAATCAGTCCTATCTCCGGGCTCAGCTTTGCCTGTGCAGAGTCCCAATCCCAGATGCGAATAACGTCAAGCACATCGCTGTTCTGATCTACATAGTTGTCAATGTTGTTTGGTGAGACCGGCGTCAGCTGCACGTCATGTATGTTCTCCTTCACGGCATCAAGCTCCCCAAGATACCTGTTGACACCTATCTGTTGCGCCGTGTACGGTCCGAGATACTCGATCTTTTTTGCATCTGCAATGCTGTTATTTACCGCTGCTGCCCCCAGTATAATTATTAGTATGGCAATGATTGTAAACAGCCTCACATACACGTCCCTCTTGAACATGTGCGTGAGTACTCTGGCTCGAATTCTGTCCACAATGGAGAATGCAATGAGGGCAAATCCGATTAATAGCGTGCCGCCTATTACATACCTAGTGTTATAGTCTATCTCGCTTGTAAAAAAGAGCTCCAATCCGGTCCACAGCACGCCAATCCCTACAAGCGCCTCGATTGTGGAGACATAGTTGAGATATCTTGGCTTGCCTTCCTTTGAGTCCTGTACAAACGATGTAGCTACGTGGAAGAGCTTGTGAATTCCCACATACAGAAACAGGCGGAGTCCTATTGATGCAAGTAACGGGGGAACTAGTATGAGTAGCGCCGGTATCATAGGCACTACCTTTTCAGACGCATAGTTTGGATCTATATCAGGTGTTACAAACGGCAGGGCAAAGAGTTCTGGCAGATTCTCGACACCAAGCGTATTCCCGTCGATAAAAGACATTGCGGCAAATCCAAACATAATGTTTGCAAAAAATGCACCAAAGAGGAGAATCTTTGTAACCTGCCAGATAACAAACTGTACAGACCCCATCTTGTAGTCGCTGTATCTCTTGATAAGATCTGCAGTGGGCTGCGGACCCGTCCCGATAAATCCGACTGCAGTATTGAGGCAGTACCAGAATATAGAGGAGCGGCCTGCAATGTTGACACGCACCAGGGTAATAGAAGAGAGGATCAGGGTGGAAATGAGGGTGTAAAAGAGGGGCTTTGTGAACTGCTCTCCAAACTCTGTAAAGTTCATCGACAGGATCACGGCCTGCTGGCCGACAAGCACAGAGATAATGACCCCTATAACCACCACGACTGCCGGCCGGATGTATTTTCCGGCGTCAGTAGGGGGAGTCTGCTTATCAGTAGCGGCGCTATACAAAATCAATATTCGTTGCAGTTTGGTAAATTAATGTCTTACCGGCAAAATCAGGCAATAGTAGCTAGTTTTTTGCAGATCATATAGGCTGCTGCATACGCGGGAACCGTAATTATACCCTGCTTGTACGGGCCAAACTCCCGGCCTCCAAGCGAGAACTTTACGGGGCACTCGGCGTTTATCTCTGCAGGCCAATCACCAAGTAGCGCCGCCTCTGCATACGGATCAAACCCGTCAAGTTTGGAACAGCGGATCTTTGAGAGGCCACTCTTGCTGTTAATGGATCCGGGCATACGGAAGATTCTGTGTATGTCTGTGGTGACGTTTGGATCAATCCTCACGCCAATCCTGCCTGCAGAGTCTGCAAGTTGGGACTCGAATTTTGTGTATCTGTCAGGATCTTTTCTCATCTGCGTCATCGCCCTTGTGCGGGCCGTCTTGGAGCCGTATGCGTCCCTGGCAAACCTGCCGCGCCATCCCCGCTCATCCAAACCAGCAAGTAAGAGGTCTGGTCTGTGTCTTTTTATTCCCATCGTCTCGGGTATGACGCCATTAAACATGATATAGTCTGCAAGCTGGGATCTCTCCTTGGAGCCGGTCTTTTGCATCTCTGCATCAAATGCATAAATGTGAAATCCCTCATTGCCTGAAAAATACACCTCGATCATCTCGTCTGCCACTCCCAGATCATCTGTCAGAATGTAACACAGTTTTTCAACCTCTTTTTTGGACGCATCAATGCATCTCTTACACGGCAGGGATTTTTTTTCAACCTTGACAGAGTTACAGTGTGTGCACTTGTCTGCATTTGAGACTCTAGAGCACTCGCTACACACAGATACGGTGTGATCTTTTCTGCACGGCAGTGCCAGATCCTTTGCATCAATATCAAATATTAGATCCGCCTCCTTCCAGTCTTTCTCCTTCAAGTATACATCTGACGGGGTGTTCTCTGCAAGTAATAGGCGCAGCTCCCCGTCATCTGTAATAGATATGTGCCGGTTCATCCCAGAGCCGATTCTCTGGTAGCCAAACTCCCTCTCTGGGGCGCGCTCTGGCGCCTTTATCATATCAAAGTGATCAAAATAATATTTTTTGAACAAACCTTCTAAAAACACGACGTCTGTCTCGTTCATTTCTTCCTTCCAAACTGCATCGGATGTATAATACCGTCGCATGCAGACGTGGCAAAGCACAGATCCTGCGTTTTTAGCTTGTCACATGTAGGACACGAGTACTGTGTGCCGCCGTCGCTTCCGGCAAGGTTGTTTAGCTGGTATAATGTAATCTTTTCGTTATAGTCTGGGGCATTTTTGAATAGTGGCGCAATATCCTCTACTGCCTGCCCTCTTGAGAGCAGATATGCTCCAAGCATAAAGCGGCCAGAGTGGGGCAGATTCTCCCCCCTCTCTAGCACATCAATTGCGTGCTTTATGCACGGCGGATACTCGCCAGTATACACCACAGGCGTGCTAAACTTTTTGGCAAGATTTACTAGTCTGTTTACGTGATCCTCAAAGCCCGGGATCATCTGCGGTGTTCGCGCGCGGGTTATCTTTGAGAAGATGTACACGCCAAGCTCTGCCCGCAAAAGCCTAATCGTCTCGTGCGGGGTAAGGTGCACCATTCCCCCGTATACTCGCCGGTTGATGAGCTTCCACTCACGCTCGTAAAAGTTGACAGAATATTTTAGATAGTCTGCCACGGGTATCTCAAAGTC
>RHFD01000076.1 GCA_003724325.1 Nitrosopumilus sp. D6
GTATCAATCACGCCAATAGAGGCGCCGCCCATTACATACAGCATTGAACGCTTTACTGATCCGGGGGGAGCGTTCCCATATAACATTTTTAGCGAGTCACGCAGCGACTCTTCAATGTCTTCTCTCTGCCTGCCTGCAGTAAGTATGCTGGTACCATGTATCTCTGTTGAACAAAGCGAGCATACCACATGCATAATGGCAGAGTCTGCTATACCATAGCACTCTTTTACCCCGAGGTCAGGATTGCTCTCGAGCATTGAGTCATTATCTAGTACTATGGTGCACCCGGAATCTGCCCTCACCCTCTTTAGTGCAATTCCAGAGTCAAAAATTTTGTCCTTTTCATATCCAAAGGGCATTATCGCAAATGATACCAGCCCCGTGCCTGTTTTTTTACACATCTCTGATATGACTGGTGCCATGGCAGCCCCTGCCTTTCCGGCCAGATTGCCCATCATAATTACAGTGCCATACCCAGAAATGGCAGACTCTATCTTGCTGCCTGCCTCATAAGCTGATGCCCTGATTAGCCTAACTGACGGATTAATGACCCCACCTGTAGATACTCTAATGGCATTCTCACACTTTACATCTGCAGAGTCATTGCTTATCTGGGTATAATCCATGCTAGTAGCCTTGCCTGCCATCTCTGCGAGCCTGGATCCTGCCCCTCCTATGCCTAGTACGAGTATTGGCTCTTTTATCTGAAAATCCATTTACAGATTCTGTCTGCATGTTTGGATAAAAAACCTTCTTACGTTTTTTTAATCAAATTTTAGATCTAAAAAGTTTAACTTGCGATCTCACCTAGCAGGGAGTTGGGTGTAGCGCCGGTAATCTCTACCATAAAAGTCGCGCCGATTTCCGCCTCTTGACGCACAAATACAGGCTTGTAGGCGGCATTTCTCCCTCGGATTCCGTCATCAGTCCTCTCATCAAAGAGAACACTACCCTTCCATCCGATCCACTTTTTGTTGCAATCAAGGGTGATTTTTCTGATCTGTTCGTGCAACTCTTTGCTCCGCCGCTTTATCACTTTTTTATCTAGCTGGTCCCACTCTGCAGATATGGTGCCTGGTCTGGGGCTATACCTTGAGAGGTTTACCACGTCTGGCCTTGTTTCATCAAGTAATCTTGCAGTCTCTATATAATCCTCTTCAGTCTCTGTGGGAAATCCCACTATAACATCAGTAGATATGGTAAATCGTCCAAACCTATTTCTTGCCCTTTTTACTATATCCAGAAACGTCTCTGCAGTGTGGCCGCGACTCATCTCGTGTAGTATTTTATTACTCCCACTTTGCACCGGCACGTGCAAAAACCTGAATACTTTATCACTCTCAAAGGAATCCAGCAGTCTGTTACTAATCCTTGGCATGTACATTGGATTCATCATGCCAATCCTCACCATAAACTCACCGGACACCCCAGTTACTGTACTGATTAGTTCCGGCAGGTCTGCCCCAATGTCAAGTCCATAGCATCCATTATCAGTAGATGTCAGCCATATCTCCTTGCAGCCATCATCTATCTCAGAGCGCACCTGTCTTGCAATGTCTCCGGGTCTATAGCTTTTCAGCCCGCCTTTTGCAAGCTTTGTCTGGCAGAATGTGCACTCACTCATGCATCCACTTGCAATCTCTATTATTCCCACTGTATCATTTAGGCGCACCTTTGGCAGCCCGACTTTTGAGAGATCTGTATCCTCTAGCTCTATCTGTTTTTTTCCCGCAAGTGTAGAGTCTACTATTTGCAGCGTCTTTCCTATCGAGTTTGGCCCCATCATGCTTGCGTCTTGTGCGAATTTTTTTACGGTTTCCGGCTCTGCCTTTGAGAGACATCCTGCAACTACAAGTGGTTTTGAGCGCAGCGACTTTATCCTGTGAATCATTTTATTTGCAGTGGCATCTTTGACAGAGCACGTCACTATCACGTTGAGGTCTGATTTTGATGCGCTTTGTACCAGCGTGTGGCCGCCGTTTTGAATCATTCCTGATATCATTTCAGAGTCGGCACTGCTTGCCGAGCACCCGTATGCCTCTACGAATATTTTTGCCATTATCCAAACAGCGCATCTGCCTGCCTGCCAGTAAGCAGGCCGCCAGATACTGCTAGCTCCCTTATTGTCTTTCCCGTTGATAGTGACTCTTTGAATAGCGCAGCAGACTTTTGATATCCTATCTTTGGGGCCAAAAGCGTGACTAAAACTGGGCTTGCCTCTATCATTTTACAGAGTTTCTTCCTATCTGATATCAGACCGTCAATGAGATTTGTAGCAAATACAGGCACAAAACCACTTATCATGTCTGCTGATTCTAGCACGCACTTTAGCATGCCTGGCAGCATTACGTTGAGCTCAAACTGGCCTGCCTGTGCGGCATGATTCACAGTTATATCATTTCCCATTATATTGTAACAAATCATATTCATACACTCTGCAAGAGAAGGATTAACCTTGCCGGGCATTATCGACGAGCCGGCATGCACTGCCGGAATGCACAGCTCGCCAAACCCTGCCACAGGACCTGATGCCATGAGCCTGATATCATTTGCAATCTTTCCCAGCTCGACTGCTAGTCCGCGCAGTGAAGCAGACACTAGCGCCACTCCATACCTGCTTTGCAGGCCATACTGCATGTCTTTTTCAGGTAGTAGGGGAAGTCTTGATATTTTTGCTAGTTCTGCTATTGCTATTTTTCTATACCCTCTTGGAGTGTTTGCGCCAGAGCCTACTGCAGTTGCACCGAGTGGTATGTGGTATAGCTGTTTTTGTGCAGATACAATGCCAGAGCGCGCCCTATTCATCGCAGTACTATACGCGGCAAACTCGCCGCCCAGTGTAATGGGAAGCGCATCCATTAGATGTGTCCTGCCAATTTTTTTAAAAGATGCAAACTTTTTTGCCTTTTTTGCAAGAGACTTTGAGAGTACATCGACTGCAGGTAGTACCTCTTTGAGACTGTTTAATATTGAGACATGCATGGCAGTCGGGTATGTGTCATTGCTTGACTGTGACATGTTTACATGGTCGTTTGGATGCAAAGATGAATATTCTCCCTTTTTTTTATGCATTGACTCGAGCGCAACATTTGCAATCACTTCATTTACATTCATATTAAAGGCAGTACCTGCGCCAGAGTTTATCATGTCTACTACAAATTGATCTGCATATCTTCCTGCCAGTATATTATCGCATGCAGATATTATGGCCCTGCCCTGTTTTGCACTAATTGACTTTGTCTTTACATTGGCTATAGCTGCTGAGCGCTTTATCATTACAAATGCTGCAATCAGATTTTTGTGGGCAGGATACCCAGTAACTGTATACTGTTTTGTGGCCCTCACAGTAAAGGCCCCATAGTATGCCCCAGAGGGGACCCTGACCATGCCCAGCGTGTCCTCTTCAACTCTGAATTTCATGCTTGGGAGTCTATATCCCCATTATTCATTCTTTTTCAGGCGATTTGGGCCTCTTCTGCCCTGTTTTTGAGGGTAATTATTATATGGGAATCAAAAACCACAACTCACAATGAATAAGCGCACAAGCATGCTCCTTACAGTTACAGCAGTAGCCGTAATGGGCGCAACCTTATTCGGAAGCACGTTCACACAGACCCAGATGACTGGACAGTCCCTTGACGTCTCTAAAATGGACGTTGATGTGCTAGAACAAATCCATCAGATGGGCGGTCTGCAGCTTGTAATGCCACAAGCATTTGCAGAGACTGACTGTGACGTACTGGAGAACTCTGGCAGAGATGTCAAAGAGTTCAATCTGACAGGAGTGAGCGTAGAGCTCCCAATTATCGGGGGAAAGACGTACAATGCAATGACCTTTAGCGGTCAGGTCCCAGGACCGACCCTCAGGGTCACGCAGGGCGACGTTGTAAAGATGACGCTCACAATACCTGCAGACGAGGCGGTAGGACACGGCAACGACATGCACGCATCACAGACGTCGTCTGCTAGTTTCGAGTCCGTCAATCCAGGCGAGACAAGCCAGTACTGCTACATTGCAGAAGCTGCGGGCGTCTTCAAATACCACTGCTCTGGTGTCAAACTAGTGGGCATGGACCAGCACGTACTTTCCGGCATGTACGGAATTGCGATAGTTGATCCTGCAAACGGATACAAAAAGCTAATGGTAGAGAAGACAAGCGGCAGCGGTGAACTAGACAGAAAGTTCTACGACGCAGACGCACTAGAATTCCAGCTACAGTTTAACCAACTGTACCTTACACCCGAGGGCAACTATGATGCCGCAGCAATGTTCCAGCATCACAACACTGCCACAGTTGTAAACGGAATCCAGTTCGGATACGTTCCCAACATGCTACACAACATCCTCATAAAGGGCGATGAAAACAGGAACATCTTTGTAGCACAGCCATGGAACGGCATCGAGCTAGAGCACATGCAGTCACAACTCTTGTACGTCGAAAACGACCAGCACGTCAGAATCTTTGTTGAGAACCAGGGTAACGAGCCGGCATTTTTCCACATTGTTGGAGAGATACTTGACCGTATAACCCAGGGTAACAGGGTTCAGTCTGCTGCTACAGAGACGTGGTCGCTTGGCGGCTCGCAGAACATGATAGTAGACCTGGTCTTTGACGAGCCTGGAACATATGCATTTGTCAACCACGATTACGCGGCAATCTACACTGGCGGAATCGGTGTGTTTGTTGCAGGTGATCCGTTCGGATTGAACCCACGCCTAGTGGATGCAGGAATAATTGAATCTCCTGTACCCTCTTATGCATACGTGCTGGGTAATCCAAGCAGTGCAGTTCCGCCAATGGGCGCAAACAGCATTGCCCATCCGGCAGTCAACATCCACGGTCTATACACTGACGAAGTTGCTTCTGAAAAAAAGGCAGCCGGTATGATCCCCCTCTGGGAGGTAATACCGACACTGCCACCGGTACCCTAGACTGGTACCACTCTTTTTCTATTTTTTATCTCACAATGATTATATGCGGTGTGAATCTGTGAGTGTTGATGTTTGACGAGTCAGTCCTTATCTGCGATGAGGTGGATTCCATACTTGGCAAGATTCTACAAGATAACGGCCTGTCAGTCACGTATGATCCTGCCATTACTCCAGAGCAGGTGCTAGAAAAGATAGCAGACTATGAGATTGTTATAGTGCGTAGCAGGACTGTAATTACAGCACAGATGATAGAGCGGGCAGCAAAATGTAAAATAATTGCGCGCGTCGGAGTGGGCCTTGATAATATCGACCAGGCTGCTGCAAAAAATAAAAATATTCGCGTGATAAATGCAGCAGAAGGAGCAATGAATGCAGTGGCAGAGCTGGTACTGGGATTCATGTTTGCACTTGCA
>RHFD01000002.1 GCA_003724325.1 Nitrosopumilus sp. D6
CCATTCTAGTCCTCTACTTCCTCCCCTAAATTAAGAATTCTGCTCAGAGCGGCCTCTAAACTTACCAGACCTTCACCTGTGACGTTTGATACGGGGATCAGCCCCTGCACCATCTCTGTATAATCGAGGCCCCGCAGGATGGCCATGGTCAGCGAGTACGTGTCGCCGTCTGCAGCCCCGGATACGGCTGCCTCTAAAGCCGCATGGTTTGAGGACCACTCTTGTATGTCCTTAGTTCTGTCCCCGATGAGATCCGTCTTTGTCATCACACTGAGCGCGGGAAGATTCAGGCGCAGCCGGATCGAGGCGGCAAGCAGTGCTATCGAGATAAAGTTCAGCGGCTCTGTGACTAGCGCGCCATCAAAGAGAAAAATGTTTGTCTTTTCTTCTGTTGCAAGGTTGTCTACTAGGAACTTGCCGCTTGAACGGTATGCAAACAACTCTATCTGTCCGGGCGTGTCCACTATGAGATAGTCGGGATTGACCCCGCCTATCTCTGTCTGGAGGTCATTACACTTTGATGCGATGAGATCATTTGCCATTATGAGGGCGCCGTTTGGCCCCAGATCGTACTGTTTCATTATTGACACCACGTCTACAAAGTCTCTTACATCCACATCGCACTCGTACGGCAGGTTCTCCACCCCCGGATCTAGATTTAGTGCGGCCGCAAATGCGCCATTACTAGTATAGTATTCGAGTAGCTTTGATGTCAATAGCGACTTGCCGGATCCTGCTGTGCCGGAGATAAATATGGTCTTCACCCCGTCTCTTCTTCTGGCCTATATTTCAAACTAGCTAGGGTACTCTGGAATCATACATTGTATGATCCCGGGATCGCCGCATTCAGGCACAAGGTCAGAATCTAAGATTTGTCAGCTTTTTATTTGATCTCAGATGAGCCTCTTCAAATGAAGTGGAGGCTTGCAGTAATACCAGTTACACTAATTCCCATACTGATAATTGCAATCCAGTTTGACATCGGAGTGGAGGACGTACTGGCAATTGGACTAGTCCCGTTTGTTTTGGCAGTGGCTGCAATGATGGCAAAGCTGGGACTACAGGGAATAAAGTTTACATACATTACAAGGTCGTACTTGAGCGGATTTGATTCTGCGGTAAGGCTTACGGGGGTCAGGATGGGAAGCGAGTTCATAAAGTTTACGACACCCATGTTTGTGGGCGCCGAATTCATCGTGATATACTATCTGCATAAAAAAGGTGTGCCTCCCTCAAAGTCTACCTGGATTGCGATAATGGACATTGTTACAGAGGTGCTTGCAGCAGGGCTGCTCTCCATGGTTGCAGGAGTGATTGCGCTACTTTCGGGGGCGTACGTGGTGGCAGCAATAGTCCTTGGAACAAGCATTACCATAACATTACTGTGGATGGTAATGTTCTTTTTATCTTCCAAGCGCACGTTCCAGGTGCCGCAGATACTTGCCGTTCCGGTACTAAAGTTTGGCAGGGAAAAGGGGGCAAAATACGTGGAAAAGACGAACATGTGGATGACAGAAATCTGCAACATGAGCAGGGAGCACCTGAGGACTCGCGAGTCCCAGAAAATCTTTACCGTGTCGTTTCTGCTGTCGCTTGCATCATGGACATTCTACGGGATATCATTTATGATAATTGCTGCAGGAGTGGGATATACAATTGGCGCCTTTGACTCTGTCATGGCAGTAATGGCTGCAAATGCGATAGGCAACCTGCCGATTACTGTGGGCGGCTCGGGGCTTGCCGAGTTTGGCATTGTGGCGTTTCTCAACGATCTGAATCCGTTTGACTTTGATATCTCTGATAAGACACTTGAGTGGGATGCAGTGATTGGATGGAGAATTGCCACGTATTACGTGCCCATCCTGATTACGTGGCTGCTTTTGGTAAAGCTGGCACTAAGCAAGATAAAAAAAGAGCCAGCAGGAGCCTAGGACACCAAGAGTCTACCGATAATCTCTTTTCTTTTTGTCTGTTCCTTCTATACTGCTGTGGCATTTTCTGCAATAGATTGCAATGTTTTTCCACTGGGTATCATCTGACTTGTGGTTTTTGTGGTGGATGGTCAGCTCTGAATTCTTTACTCTTGCAGCAATGCCGCATTTCTCACATTTTGCGTCAAGTTTTTTCAAAATTGCTGTCTGATTGAAACGCCTTCTTACCATGTCTGAATAATTTAATCCTGATTTAGAATATAACTTTTCGTCTTTCTCTAGTT
>RHFD01000030.1 GCA_003724325.1 Nitrosopumilus sp. D6
CTAGCGCTGCCACCTTTTTGGTGCCCTCCTCAAAGAGTCTCTTTGTCTCGTCTGAAGAGTCGGCTATCTGGGGGCGGATCTTTTCTTGGAGGCGCTCTGCAATCTTTAGGAATATCTGGGGGCCGTGGTCTGGCATTTCGTTCCGGCCCGTCCCCGTAGGATTGCCGCCAGTCGCTCTGACTGCGTTCTTGACCTCTTGGAGGGTCTCAAAGGCGGCGCCCGGCTGGCCGTCTGCGATCTGCTGCGACGCCCTTGCAAGCAGTCTGTCTATCTGTGTAAAGTCTGCATCAGGGTTGAGTTCCTTGGCCTTTGCCACGAACTTTTGAATCTTTTCAAGAAATACAGTGGGATCCTTTGTACCAAGACTCCATACATCCCGTATGCCTTCCCATTTTTCGCCGGATATCTCTTTGAATATCATCATCGCGGCCTGAAAGTTCTCCTTTGCCGCCTCTGCATCACCATCTGAGATGGCCTGCTCTAGCGCTGCTACCTTTTTGGTGCCCTCCTCAAAGAGTCTCTTTGTCTCGTCTGAAGAGTCGGCTATCTGGGGGCGGATCTTTTCTTGGAGGTTCGGCATGCGCCCCTCCGATCATGGTACCTGTGGCAAGTACTAGCAGACATGCCATGACGGGTATATTCATGATGAATCCTCCCGGAGTCTTACCAGATTCTGCTGATCCTTTTTGGTTATCTCTATTGCGCCCTGCCTCTCCAGCCGCTTTACTGCGCGCCACATTGTGGTCCTGGGAAGCAAAAACCTCTTTCTCAGCTCGCTTTCGAGCGCCTGCCCGCCGTTCTCAGATAGGAATATGAGAATCTTTTTGTCATCTTCGCGCATCTCTGGCTCCTCTATGACAGTCTCTTCGGGCACACCTGTCTCTGCAACTGCACGTAGAGCCCTCTTTCTTACCAGCACTGCAATCCCGGCAGCAGATACAGCAAGCGCCACTCCAAGTGTAATCAGGGACAGGTTGTCATTGTCTGGTGCAGGCTCTATTACGGGGGTTGTAGCTCCAAAGATATAGTTGATCTCAGAGAGTCCCGCGCCCAGCTGCAGCATTATCTGATCGTTGCGGAGATCCATATTTGATGGGGCCGCAGTCATCCCGACTATGATCGAGTTTGGTGGCATCAGCAGCGAATATGGACTGTGTGAGTCAAGTGCAAATGTCCAGATTCTCCCCTCCTTTGAGACAAGATCATGAATGTCATACTCGACTGTTACAGAAGAAGAGCCAAACGTGGAGACTGCCGCCTCGCTGCCGTCCAGCTCACTTGAAAGCAAAAGGTCATTCTCGCCTAGCGCGATGAGGTTGTCTATGGAGGAGCCAAACAGGTCCACCTTGAGATCCGGTTCGAGCGGATCTACATCGAGCTGGTTTGTAACATGTGCAGAGCCGTCTGAATACAAGATGAGATCAAGGGTTCGAGTGGTGCCCAGTGAGGACTGTATGGGAACTGTAAGCGCCACTACAATCATGCCGGTAATTACAAGCGGGACTCTGACCATCGTTTCGATGGTATCATCAGTCCTTACAAAAAGCATTCCATCGGGGGTCGGTTCTGCCTTGGTAATAGCGTGTGTGTTCATATCTCAATACCTCAGATTCATGCTGTCGACTAGTCCCTGGAACCTCTTGAACTCTTGGAAGAATGCAAGCCCCTTTTCAGTTATCTGGTAGATCTTGTTTCTGTTTGTCTGAATCGCCCTCATCAGGCCGGCATCTACGAGCTTGCTGCATTTGTCTATCACGGCATAGTGTGATAGATTGGCCTTGCGTGATATGGCAGATATGATGATTCCCTCGCGACCGCCGTCTGCAGTCACGTCTAAAATGTCTCCCAATATGCCCATCTCGGATCGGTACTGTTGTTTTGACAACGCATGATATACGTCCATGTAGTTTAAGAGGAATGTTTTGAAACCCATAGCGGAACACGGGATGAAACGGCATTTTTGTACCCTCCTTTGGACGGGTTGATAGGTAATCCAAAACCTGTAATTGACTTGCTGTCTGGATCACCCATATTTACCAGAGCCGACGCCTGACAGGCATCATTTCTAATCGCCTGTGGCTCCAAAATGTTCGTTTTGAGCGTCTTTTGTTAGCCTGCACTAATTTTCATATCACAGTGGTGCCTGTACCATAAAAAAAATATTTAAAAGCATGTAGACCATACTAATAGTATGAGATTGCGAAAGTCAGTCATTGTTGTAATAGTAGTGGCTGTCGTTGTAACTGTAGGTGCCAATATAGCATATGGAGCCTATTGTGGCATTCCGGGTATTGATCCTGCACCGCCACCGACAGCGTATTGGAGTGCCTGTTTTTAGCATAGATTATCCGTATTTAGAGCTCAAATCCCACAGGCACGAGTTCCCAACTTGGGCACCATACTAGCAGATTTATTAAAAGAAAAGCACAGAGTCAGGGTGTGAAACAGGAGACATGCGCCTATTGTGGGGATAAGACAGACATGGCCTTTCAGTGTAATTACTGCAAGGATCAGTTCTGTCCCGAACACCGACTGCCTGAGGAACACCGGTGTGTAAAGCTCAGCCAGATCAGGGCAAGCCGGTTCGGTCAGAAAAAGGTAATCCGGGATGGCGGATCCAACAAGCCGGGCATCTTTAAGAGAATGTTCGGGAGATCCTAGTAGGGGCTCTTCTCTGGCGAAATTTTTGCGCGCTTTCCCTGGTATACTAGCGCGATTCCGAGCGCAAACAGTACTAGCGCAGTCAGTGGAAAGTTTTGTGGCGCCGGCAGGACAAACCAGTAATAGGCGCCAAATCCAAACGAGACTACCGCCTGCGTCCAGAGCTTTATCCATTTGGGGGCCCTAAACAGCCTGCTTGCCAGCTCTACTGCAAAGATCCCCATTACCGGGTAGATTGTATAAAACAGAAAGTCTATCACGTCTACTCCCGTATGCGACATACAATAGGTGTGTGACGGGGATAATTTCTATCTAGTCTTCCAGACGCACTCTTGTTGCGGCGCCTTTTGTAATCAGGGCCTGGGCGTTGTCGTATGGAATCGTGGCAATGTCTTCTGCCTTGAACGGGCCGTATCTCTGCATGTCTGCCCCCATGAGCTCGTCTGCATCCTGGAGAATCCTGACTGTAACCCTCTTTGTCTTGTGTCCGTGTGCAATCGACTCGAGGAACTTTGACTTGCCGTTTATGGTGGCAGATATAATCATCTCTGTTCTCTCCTGCTGCTCTTCTTGCGAGTCGAGTATGAATTTTTCCTCATCAAGCAGGCGCCCTGCCGGTGCATCTAGCAATCTAGTCTTTTCAAGCCTTGTGCTCAGCAGTAGTGATGTGAGCTGTTCTGCCATGTCTATGAGGGCGGCTTTTATCTTGTTTTCGACGCCATCGTATTCTTGCTTTTTGAGACCTCCTACAAACTCTGAAAGATCTCGATAAAATGACGGCTCGAGCTCTGTGAGGGCATCGCTTTCTGTCTCCCTTTGCACCCTGAGGTGCAGTGACGCTATGTCAATTCTGTTTGTCTCAGTCATCTACCCAATCCTTAAATGATGGGAGTATTTGTGTTTGAAGTGTAATTGCCCTATAAAGTCAGTCATGGAAAGGCGATCCCGATAACTTATTCGCCCGACGAGGTCTTTTCGAGGATTCAGCACGAAGGTATCAAGTTTATAGATCTGCAGTTTACCGGCCTTACTGGCCACTTTCATCACACGACCATATCTACTGATACCTTTACCCCCCAGCAGATGCGCGACGGTCTGCCAAAGCTTGACGGCTCGTCAATAGTTGGCTTTACCACTATTGATGACTCGGATCTGATCCTCAAGCCGGATCCAAACACGTTTGCAATAATTCCCTGGATGACAGAAAACCGCACTGCCCGGCTCTTGTGTGATATCTACTGGGGGGAAGACAGGGGAAGACTCTCAAGGGATCCGAGGGGGATAGCGCAAAAAGCAGAAGAGTACATCAAGACGCAGGGCTTTGACTATAGCACGTGGGGTCCAGAGGTGGAGTTTTTTGTGTTTGACAAGGTCAACTGGGATGTGCTGACTCCGTACAAGGGGCAGTCGTACTCGATTGAATCAAAAGAGGCTCCATGGAGCCAGGATGGCAACGGATACCCGATGGGACTGCAGGAGGGATACTATCCGAGCACCCCGTCTGACACACTGACTCCGTACAGAAACGAGTGTGTCAACATACTAAACAGTAATTTTGGAATACTGTGTGATAACCACCACCACGAGGTAGCTACTGCCGGACAGTGCGAGATTGACATAAGGTATGATCATCTCACCAATGCGGCAGATGCGGCCCAGTCCTACAAGTATGTAATTAGAAACATTGCAAAAAAATACGGCAAGGTTGCTACCATGATGCCAAAGCCCATAGCAATGGACTCGGGGTCGGGGATGCACATCAATGTAAGCTTGTGGAAGGGAAACAAGAACATGTTTTACGAGCCAGCCGACGAGATAGAGCTGAGTCAGACTGCGAGATATTTCTGCGGCGGGATAATCAACCACGCAAAGGCGCTCTCGGCAATATGCAATCCCACCACAAACTCGTACCACAGGCTCGTGCCCGGATACGAGGCCCCCGCATACATTGCGTGGAGTTCGGGGAACCGCTCGGCCATAGTCAGGGTTCCAAAACACCTCAAGGGAAAAGAGTACGCCCACCTCAAGAGGCTCGAATTCAGGGCTCCTGACCCGTCTTCAAACCCGTATCTTGCCTTTGCCGCAGTTACAGCAGCCGGAATGGACGGTCTCAAGAAAAAGACGGAACCCGGAGAACAGGTCCGCGACGATATTTTCAAGATGACAAAGTCAGACAGGGCCAAGAGGGGCATCGGCGTCCTGCCAAAGAGTCTAGGCGAGGCGCTCGACGCACTAGAATGTGACAGAAAGTTCCTAAACACCATCTATACCAATGACGTGATAGACAAGATCATAGAGCTTGAGAGAAGAGATCAGCGCGAGATATCCATCAGGCCACATCCGCACGAGTTTTATCTTTACTTTGATGTCTAAAACGACAGGCGCACTCTGTCAGTCAGGATGAATATCTCAAATAATGCAAGCGCCAGTATGCCGAGGCCTGCGCCCAGAAAGATTCCGCGCCTCTTGGCAGAGGTGGCAGCCTTGTACAGTAGGATTCCTCCAACCAAGCTGAAGAGAAGGGTCAGGATGCCGCCAATTACTTTGTCAAGATGTCTGTCATCGTTTAGTATTGGGTAGAATACCGCAGAGAGCAGGGCAAAAAACACCACTATGTAGACGTACTTGAAGCTGGAGATGAGGAGTTTTGGTATCATGTCGTTCATCATGTATCGTAATTGGAATCAGCAAATAAACCTAGTCTACATCATGCCGGGCATTCCACCCATTCCAGGTGGCATGCCTCCCATACCGCCCATGCCTCCCATTCCAGGTGGCATTCCGCCCTCCTCGCCTCCGCCGGGCGGGCCGCCTGCGGATTTTTGTGTTGCAATCACATCATCAATTCTCAGTATCATGCACGCGGCTTCTGTGGATGCAGATACTATCTGTAGTTTTACTGCAAGCGGCTCGATGATGTCGCCGGACTTCATGTTGGAGATCTTGCCTTTCATCACGTCAATGCCGGTCCATTTTTCGCCCTTTTGCTGCTTTGAGCGCAGCAGTGTGAGTGTGTCAATGGGATCCATTCCGGCATTCTCTGCAAGCGTGAGTGGAATCGTCTCTAGGGCATCTGCAAACTTTTCGACGGCCAGCTGTTCCCTGCCCTCTAGGGACTTTGCCCAGCCCCTCAGTTTTGTGGCTGCAAACGTCTCTGGCGCCCCTCCTCCTGCGACGATCTCTGGCTTTAGCATTACATCTCTTACCACCATGAGCGCGTCGTGTACAGAGCGCTCTACCTCGTCTACAACCCTCTGCGAGCCGCCACGAAGTAATAGTGTGACGGATTTTGGATGCTTGCAGCCTTCTACAAACACCCACTTGTCCTCTTCAATCTTTCTCTCCTCCACCATCTCTGCGCTGCCGAGATCTTTCTCAAACAAGTCATCTAGATTTGTAACTATCCTGGCTCCGGTCGCCTTTGCAAGCTTTGTAAGATCGCTCTCCTTTATTCTCCGCACCGCAATGATGCCTGCCTTTGCAAGATAGTGCTGGGCCATATCATCAATGCCCTTTTGGCACAAAACCACGGTTGCGCCAGAGCCGATCACCTTGTCTACCATTGTCTTTAGCATGTTGTTCTCTTCATCAAGGAACGACTTTAGCTGCTGCGGGTTTGAAATGTTAATCTTTGCATCAGTTTCTGTCTTGCTGATCTCTAGCGCCGTGTTGATGAGTGCAATTTTTGCGTTACTTGCGTGTCGGGGCATGCCGCCGTGCACGATCTCCTTGTCTAGTACAATACCCTGAATTATCATCGAGTCTTTTACCGAGCCGCCAGCCTTTTTCTCCACCTTTATGTCATCAATGTCAACATCATGAACATCGCCGATCTTTTCAGATACGGATATTACGGATTTTACAACAATGTCTGCAAGCTGTGCAGAGTCCTTTCTGACAAGCTTTGTCTGCATGGACGTCTTTGCCACCTTTGTCAGTATGACCTTGTCATTTGCTACCACCTTGTCTGCAATACTCTCTAGGAATTGTTTTGCCTTTTTCCCGGCCTTTCTATACCCGTCTACAATGATGGTCGGATGAACATCCTGATCAATTAGGAATTCGGCGTGCTCTAGCAGTGCCCCTGCAAGTACTACTGCAGATGTCGTGCCGTCGCCCACCTCGTTGTCGGTGGTCTTTGATATCTCTACTAGCATCTTTGCGGCCGGGTGCTGTACGTCGATCTCCTTTAGTATCGTGGCCCCATCGTTTGTAATAGTAACATCCCCAAGCGAGTCAACTAGCATCTTGTCCATGCCACGCGGGCCTAGACTGGTGTGGATTATCTCTGCAATGATTTTTGCAGCCCCAATGTTGTTTTTTTGTGCGTCACGGCCCTTGGTCTCCGTGCCACCCTCTTTTAGTAGCACGACTGGCATATTACCCTTGGAGGTTGCCTGCATTCCCATAAGTGCGGACATCCCAAATCCCTTTTTATACCTTACAGATCACCTGCCTGATCCGGGGAGCGGGCGGTGTTTTTAAATTGGGAAAATCAGGCTCCAAGATATGGCAGGATCACAAAAAGAGTCTTATAAAAAAATTTTCGCAAAGATAAAGGAGCATCACACGTGGTTTGCAAACTCGATTCCGCTCATCGCAAGCGAGAACATACCCAGTCCGGCAGTCCGGGAGGCGATAGTCTCGGACTTTGGAAACCGGTATGCAGAGGGCTGGCCCGGAGAGCGGGTGTATGCCGGGTGCACGTACATTGATGATGTAGAGTTTGAGTGCATAAAGCTTGCAAAGAGACTCTACAAGGCAAAATTTGCAGACGTGCGTCCCATCTCCGGCGTGGTTGCAAACCTTGTGATATATTCAGCATTCTCAAATCCCGGGGATGTAATGCTGGCGCCATCAATTCCCGCCGGCGGCCACATCTCACATGGTAAAAAGGAGCATTCCGGGACTGCGGGGCTGGTTCACGGGCTGGATATCGAGTTCTACCCGTTTGATGCACAAGAGATGACCATTGATGTGGACAAGACAAAGAAAAAAGTAGCCGAGCTCAAAAAAAGCGGGCGTCTTGCCAAGATTGCAATGTTTGGCGGCTCGTTGTTTTTGTTTCCGCATCCCGTCAAGGAGCTGTCGGATTTTCTAAAAGGGTATGGTGTGCACATTAACTATGACGCGGCTCATGTGGCTGGACTGATTGCAGGTGGTAGATTTCAGAATCCACTGCGCGAAGGAGCAGACACGATGACCATGAGCACCCACAAGACGCTGTTTGGCCCGCAGGGGGGGCTGGTTCTGGGATCCGAAGAACACGCCGAGCAGATCAAAAAGGCGACGTTTCCGGGACTTACAAGCAGCCACCACATCAACAACATGGCAGCAAAGGCAGTCGCATTTGCAGAGGCGCTCGAGTTTGGCAAGGCGTATGCAGACCAGGTCATAAAAAACGCAAAGACACTTGCAGTAGCTCTGAGTGATGCGGGATTCAAGGTGCTGGGGGAGCGCAGGGGGTTTACAGAATCTCACCAGATAGCAGTCAACGTGTTGGATTACTCTGATGGGGGAAAGGTAGAGGCAGATCTTGAAAAGGCAAACATTATAGTAAACAGGCAGCTTATTCCCGGAGACATAAAGGCGGGAAGAAACTATTTCCATCCCGGGGGAATCAGGCTGGGTGTCTCTGAGATTACACGGTTGGGAATGAAAAAGGATCAAATGTGTGAGATTGCAGGCCTGATAAGGCAGGTGGTCATTGAAAAGAAGGATCCAAAAAAACTGCTGCCAAGGATAAAGGCGCTCAGAAAAAACTATCAAAAAGTCAGGTTTTGTTTTGACGACAAGCTTGGCGCCTATGAATACGTCAGGCTTCGATGACTAGTAGTCAGTGAGTAGCGCCTGGTCGCCGCTGCTCTTGCCAAATACCAGCTCGATCTCATCAGAGAGCGCGTGGATTCTTCCGCGCTGGTATGCCCCCACGTCATACTTGTCTACAAGCCTCTTTGCAAGCTTTAGATATTTTTCAATTGACGGGCGCGTTATGGTCGGAATAAGATCCCGGCCGCATGTGCATGTCTGGATGAGTGGCACGCGCCTGTATGACGTGCCACAGTTAGTACACCTGAATTTTTGCCGGGCATATGCCCTGAGGTTTCCCATTATGTCGGGGACTAGATGTGTAGAGATGACGTTTGAGACAATTTCTGACGTGTTTACAACATTGATCAACTCTGCGTTTTTTATCTGCATGTCAAACTTGTCAAGCATTGAGCCAAGCGTCGAGTATGCGCTGCGCGACTTTGACGTGGTCAGAGACGATGTCGTGTGCGTAAAGAAATAGTCACAGAACTGCCTTTTTGTATCTAGGTGCGACTTTATCATGTCTACAGAAGAGATGTCTGCAGCCTTGGGAGCCTCTAGTGTAGACTCGAAGAACTCGAGCGGAAACGACTTTACCACCTCTAGGTTGTGCGCCTGCGACTGGGACTCGTACGGCATGACTAGCGGTTGCACAAGCAACGGCGCATCCATCAGTCCCCCGATTCTGTCGGAGAGAAACTGTCTTGAAAAGTTCAGCAGGCTGTCCATTAGTAGCATTATCGAGTCTGCGTCCCCGTCGGCATCCCGCCTCTTTGCAGAATGCCAGTTGGGGGTTCCAAAGCAGACATGCGTCTCTGTATACCCGACTATCCGCCCCACTATTCCCACAGACGTGTGTGGTGCAAGACCGATTACCAGATGACCTACAAGATCCTCTTGGTTTTTTACGTTATAGAATGCTTTCTGGCCGTAAAACTTTTTCAGGAGCGTGTCGATGTATTTGGAGGTAGAGACGAGATACGAGCCGCTCTCATATGGGATTATCACGTCTTGCATTAGCAGCTCTACTGTCTGATCCGGATCCTCAAGCGGCCTGCCGTCTATATCATGCAGGTATCCCATCTCGCGCAGCCTTTGTACCGGCGTTCCTATCCATGACGGCTTGAATTGGGTAAGCGGCGAGTTTGTCGCATCAAACCTGACTGTTCCATCCTTGAATACTGAGAGTCCGTAGCTTTGGCGCACAAGCCCCTTTTCAAGCGGCTCGGCGATCCTGTCCTGGTTGATGAGATCCTTGACACCTTTGAAGGGCTCCTGGGCGCGGATTTCGATGCGCTCTTGCGCCATGACTAGCTCGGCCTTTAATGGAAACTTTTGGTACGTGTGCGCGACTGCCCTGCGCCCACATTCCTCGCAGTACGGTTCCTCAGTTGCCCTTTTGCATTTCACACAACTATAAGACATGGTAGTCTTGGTGTTGCATTTGGGGCATCGTATTCCAAGGGAGAGGCTCCCGCATTTTTCACAGTGCCTGTCAGAAATGTTTGCAAAAAAATTCTCCGTCCTTGAGGCCTTTAGAAGATCCCGGGTCGCGCCTCCCTTGTTGCCTACCGGGAACAGTGTATGGGTGGGCGGCTTCATCACCCGGGCGGCGGCCTTTTCGGGCCTGCCTATACGGACTCCGATGGATGTGGAAAACTTGGGCCTGATCCGGATCCCGGAGGACTCGGAGATGGCATCAGGTACGGATGCTCCAGACGCCGGCTTTTTTTTAAACAGCAGATTATAAAAAATTCCGGACTCTGTCTCTGCTAAAAGTATGCTCGCATCCCTTACCGTGTGCGGAACTCCGAGTTTTTCCAGTATTTTTTTGGCGCCTGCAGGGTACTCGATGGAGGCAGCCGTTGTCTTTTGCGGTTCAAGCAACACGGCAAGCTCTTCAGGCGTGATCATGTCCCAAAAATACAGATATTTCGGATGTAGTGACACCCCGGATTCAAGTGAAAGATGCAGCGCCTCGTCTGCAGTAGGAATTTTTTTGAGAAATTCGCCCAGCCGCGCATCAGAGCCTGCCATGTGCCGCAGTTCTGCCTCCCAGAACTCTTCCACATATCCGGTTGGAACCACCTGGGCGTTGTTCTCTACAAAGTCCCCAAACGAGATCAAGATGTCCCCAAGATGCAGAATCTTTTCAATCCTGTTTTTGATCTCCAGTCCATGTCTTATGTCCCGGATCCGTACTACGCTGCCGTCTGTAAGCCGGACAGTCGGGGTGTCAATTGTATCTACAAAGGCAACAGTGGCGCCCTTGCCGGGAATGTCCGTCTTGATCTGCGTTCCGACGGCAATGGTATGATCCAGTATCTCTGCAACTACCGGGTGAATTCCCACTGCTGCAAAACCAGTGTTGCACGACCGTCCATATCTGAGCCGGAACCCACCAAGTTTCTTTGGAACAGACAGCACAGATCTGCCGGCAATTACCTCGCTTAGTCTCTTTGCTCCCGCATCCTCATGATCCCCACCTGTCGGCACTGCGCCCTTGAGATCACCGAGCCACTCCCATCCGTCAAGATCATATTCCTCGATTCTTTTCAAGAGTTTTTTGGCCCTTCCAATCAGCCCGTCATTGAGTACGCGCAGGGCGCCGCCACGAACCCTGTCTGTCTTTATGCGCGCCATGGCCCTGTGGTTTACCACCTCGAATGGATCCGTGTCCACCCCGTCAAGCTCTACTGGCAGGTTGGAGATCACATGCTCAATGTCCTCATCTAGTATGTGAAACTGAAAGCTTGCCTCCCTCTCGTAGATTCGAAGCTCCTCGACAAACCTGCCTGTCTCGTCATCAAAACAGTTGGCCTGAAATTTTGAGAGCCCGACTGCCTTTCTTACGTGGTCGGCAATAAGCATCGTCACGGCAGACTCTGTACCACCTGCCGATCTCATGGGGCCGGCAATCGATACGGAGAGATACTCGCTGCCATCCTTGTTCTTTTTTATCTTTACCTCGTTGATTCCCTGCAGGGGGGCTATGGTCACCCCCTCTGTGACTATTGCTAGACCCACCCGGACTGCAAGATCCAGCTTTTCTTCCAGGGTGGCATCAGAGGGCAAGTACTTGCCTAGAGCAATCTCCTTGGAGAGCATTAGGGCAGAGAGTTCCTTGCCGTTTGTAAGTAAAAGCTCCCTCAGAGGCTCTACAATGTCGATCTCGTGCATTTTAGATACCCGTTCGGGCAGATCAAAGGCGATCTTGGGCTCTACTGCGCCCGACGAGTCAACAAGGGTGGATTTTGCCTTTGCTGCCTTTGCATAAATCTGGTGCGTTCCAGCAGAGAGGCTAGAGTAGTATTTCAGGTAGTGATCCGGCATTGGGATGTTTTTGATGCGGGAGATTGCGTCGGTTTCAGACATTGTTCTACATGCTATCAGCCGATCTTTATTGTTTTTTAAATACTATTTGTCCCGGATCGCCCTTGCTATATCCCGGAGTTTTTTGATACTGCCGCCTTTTTCAAGCAGTGTGCCAATTACTAGGGCGTCGGCTCCGGCACGGACCAGACTCTTTGCAGTCTTTGCCTCCCGGATGCCGCCTCCAACTATCAGAAACCCGTCAAATGTGCGCCTGACAGTCTTGACCATCTCTGGCGTGACAGATGTCTTTGCTCCAGATCCTGCCTCTAGATACACAAACCTCATGCCCAGAAACTGTGCTGCAAGGGCGTACGCTGCTGCAATCTTTGGCTTTTCAAATGGAATTCCCCGCGCAGAACCTACAAACCATGCAGACGTCCCCTCGCCTATTACCAGGTATGCGGTGGGCAGCGGCTCGAGGCCGAACTTGAGTACGCTGGGGGCTCCTAGGGCCTGCGCCTGGGAGATAAAGTAGGGATTCTCCGAGTTCATCAGCGAGCTAAACAGGATCGCGTCTGCATTGGGTACAACCCCGGTCACGTTACCAGGAAAGAGGATTACGGGAATCTTTGTCTCTTTTTTAATGTCTTTTACCACGCGCGCCATCTCGATCTGATCAGTGGCAGAGGAGCCACCCACGAGTATCGCAGATGCACCAATTCGCTCCACGTCCCGTGCAAGCTTGCCTGATGTGCCGGGATCAGACACCTCGGAATCAACTAGTACGAATAAGAGTGCCTTTTTCTTCCGCAGTTCGGACTTTAGGAACGACTCTACCCTGTCTCTAACCATGAGGTGGGTTTGTAGGTGCCGCTTTAAAGTTTAATTGGAGTACCAACATACAGAATTGTATAGCTATGGACGAGTCTGCCGAGCCCAATTTTAACAACATTCTACGGAAAATCATCAAAAAATCGCTGTTTACAGAGCGACAGATTGAAATTATTTTAAATCAGAAGGATCTTCTCAACTCGGAGTTTTCCATCACAAAAGGTGCGTACTATAGGCAGGTGGGGCAGTCTAGAGAGAAACTAGTCTCATTCTTCTATACAGTCGTGCTTTTACGCAGTCTGGGCATACTTTTACCTGATGACATTGATGTGATATCAAAACTCTCCGAGCAGGTTCGTGTGATAAGTGAGAGTGATTTCTTTCCAGAAAGAGAGGTAGATGTCATTGATGTGATAGACAATCTCGTCCGCCGTGCGTGCAAACTGTGACGAGTGTGTGAGTATGGGCGCCGTGTGCAGGGAGGTGTGTGTGATAATATGTGTGAGTATGTTCATCCAAAATGTGAAATAATATTGTTCAATCACAATAAATCACAATACATGCGTAAATTTTGTGATGTTAGTAGAGATCCCGGATCCTGACGTGATTTTGAGTGTGATTCTGGCGTTCCTGGGCGGCTTGGGCGCGTTGTATCTATTCTACAAGGTGCGCCCGCACATCAGGTCTGGAAGTAAGACATCTACCATGCCTGACGAGCGGCTTGAATACTATGAAAGGCAGTTAATTGATATGAAGATACGTCTGGATGCCATGGAGATTCAGGGTGTGGAGCAAAAGACTGGTGATTCGGCCACCGAGTTAAAGGAGATTCTTGGTAGGTTGGCAGCAGGCAGGGTGCAGGGAGGCGCATCCGAGGCAGAAACGCCCAAGGTTGTGCCTGAAAAGATCGAGCAGGCACCACCCGTTCTGGTAACTAATTCAAGCCCCACAGACTATGTGTTGCATCTAATCACAGACAAAGCTATGACGTCACGTGATATACAAGTCACACTAGGCAAAAGCAGGGAGCACACATCACGTCTGATGAAGAGATTGTTTGAGGAGGGTTTTGTAGAAAGGAACACGGAGACAAAACCATACACTTACTCTATCACTGAGAAAGGCCGGGTGAGGGCAGGTAAACGCCAGACCAACTCGATTGCTGCATAGTGTGTCAGAGGGATCGGATCCCGGGGTTCTCGATGTATGTTTTGGGTGATTTCAAGCCAAAATAAGATGATTTTATGATGAATTATTGTAATTCGAAATTATTAAATTCTCTATATTATGATTAATAATAGATGTCAGAAGAAGAGATGGGCGTACTAGTCAAGATCACATCTGCAGGCACCATCTCCATCCCAAAACAGTTCAGAAAGTACATGGACATCCAAAAGGGAGAGTACGTAAAGGTGGTTTTGAGGGGAGACCAGTTGATTGTGAGAAAGGTAACCATATCGTAGATTATGGGTGTCTTTGTGATATTTTGATCGTTTGATACGTCCATTCCCGACCGGTTCTAGTCCTATTTACCCTGCCTTTTGATGAGAATCGTGATAGATAAGTCGATATCACACTCAGTTTCACAGGCTCGTTGAACTCGTCTTCAAACTTTTCAAGTATGTTTGTAGAGGTGAATTTGCCCATTGGGAAGAACTTGTCTACTACATGCCATATTTTGGAGCCCACAGAGTTGGGAGCCTGTACTGTTTGGTCATTCTCCTCGATATTCATCAGGTCCAGCATCTCAAAGATCTTTAACACCTTTTCTCTGGTAATGTTCCCCTCGAGTTTGAGGTTGTAAGAGCCTCCGCTTTGATCCTGCATGTCTATCCTGATGCGTTTTTTTGCCATTTTGGAGATCTACAAAGTTCTAGATTGATAGTTTAACGGATCTAGGGAAGTTTGTTAACTGTGGGAGTTGTTAATGTTGACTGCCTAGCCCACGCCTAGGCCTGTTTTTGTTGTTAACAGATGGGTTCAACCACCCAACCTTAATTGAGTGGTTTTGTGCCTAGAGTGGAAATAAGGGGGTCAAAATGACCATATTCACACTGTTAACATCCAGATTCACGCCTAGAGTGGAAATAAGGGGGTCAAAACAGGGTTTTTGGGATGTTTCTTCACATTTGATTAACATTTTGTTAATTTGCAGGCGTGATGGTGAATTGACCCACACACCTCTCTTTCCACTGTGTCTTTTTTCATTTTTTTTCTCAGGAAATACCTAAATTAAAAATAATTAATTACAAACTAAACTAGAGTTATTATCAGGTTCTAAACACTTCTAATCCATGTATTGGTATGAGAGTAGAAACAATGGTGTGTGGGTATGTCTGACCCAGTAGACCGGATCATCGACTCTGCAAAAGACGGCAAGTCAATCCTCAAAGACAGGAGCGTCCTTCATTTTACACACATCCCCAACACCATCTTTCATCGGGATGCCGAACAAGAAAAAGTGACCCAGTCCCTGCTCCCAATACTAAAACACGCCAAACCCTCAAACCTACTAATCTATGGCAAGCCAGGAACAGGCAAGACCCTGGTGGTCAAAAAAGTAATCTCTAAAATTCAAGAGCGGGTGGACCAATCAGAGTTTCCAACCAAACTCATATACACAAATGCAAAAAACGAGTCCACCACCACCGGTCTGCTGATAAGCGCCGGCAGGCAGTTGGGGTTGGATGAAAAAGAACTGCCAATGACAGGTCTGGCAACAGGCGAGGTCTTCAAAAGACTGCTTGACTGCATTGACAAAAACAACCTCAATGTGATATTTGTAATAGATGAGATCGACTATCTGGCACAACTAATCGCAAGGTCACACAAAGACACAATGTATCAACTCACAAGGGCAAACGAGCGGCTCGGGCGCGGCTCTTTGGCGCTAGTGGGAATCTCAAATGACCTCAAATTCAAAGAGATGCTTGATGCCAGGGTAATCAGCGGCCTTAGTGAGGAGGAGGTGGTGTTTGCAAACTATGATGTGGATCAACTTGCAAAGATACTAGACGAGCGAATCGGAGAGGCCTTTATGCCTGACTCTGTAGAGCCGCAGGCTCTGAGTTTGTGTGCTGCCATGGCAGCCAAGATGCACGGTGATGCCAGAAGGGCAATAGATTTGATCCGTGTGGCAGGCGAGATCGCAGAGAGAGAGCAGGCAGACAAGGTTACTGCCAGACACGTCCGGGACGCGTCCCAAAAAATAGAAGAAAACAAGGAGGAGACTGCGCTAAAGTCCTATCCACTACATGAAAAGCTGGTAATTCTGGCAGTGATGAGGGCAGGAGGCTCCTCGACTGGCGAGATCTATACCTCGTACAAAAACCTCTGCAAGGCGACTGCCCAGGATCCACTCTCCCAGAGACGAGTTACCCAGATGCTCAACGAGGTGGAAGTCTCTGGACTGATTGACGGGAGAATCGTCCATCAGGGAATGCATGGCAGGACAAAAAAATACAAACTTACGATTCCCACAGAGACAGTCAAGCGGGCATTCAAAGACGACCTGTCATTGGAGGATGTTATCTGAGTTCTCGCTGAGGTCCTTGGTGAATACCTTGAATGTCTTGAGGTTTACCAGTACTGCGATCCCGGGATTGGGAACCATTCCGACACTTGCCTGAAAGGGTGTCTGCCTCTGCCAAGACCCGGAATTTATCAGCAAGACCCCGCGATACCTGTCAACTTCCATCCTGTGGACATGGCCCACATGAAAGATGTCAGGCACATCCTCTATTACCAGGAGATCCTCTGTCTCCGGGGCGATGGGCGTCTGGCTGCCATAAATGGGACTCAGATGTCTTGCACGCAGCAGATGCTTCATCACATCTGCAGGCCTGTCATAACTTAGTCCCGGTGTGGTCTTTACTATATCATCTATGCTCTGACCATGAAACATTGCCACCTTTACCCCGTTTAGCGAGACCGTGGCCGGGTTTCCAACCATGAGTACATTCTCCCGCTCCCACAGGCCGGCATTGTATTTTTTTGGTATGGCAGGCTGCGGAAGAGCCCTCCTCCCGGGATCATGATTCCCCGGCATTATCACTATCTTGATGTGTCCGGGAATTCTGCCGATGATCCCTTCTGCCTTTGCAAGCTGCTCTTCGAGCGTCTGGCAGACAAGCTCCCTGTTTTGGTTTGGGTAGATTCCGACCCCGTCTACAAGGTCTCCACCAATCAGGACAAAACGGACCTTTTTTGCCACCGGATCCGGGCTTGAGAGCCACGAGACAAACTCGGCTAACTCCTTCTCCATAAAGTACCTGCTTCCTATGTGCAGATCAGAGAGAAATACGGCATATGCCTCTGATTCGGATCTGTTGGCTGGCTTGTCAGGTATGTCCGGCATGATAATCTCCCGGATGATAAAGCCGGAATTCTTATCAAAGACGACCCTTGCCATGACAAACTGGTCAATCAGTAACGCGCCCGCAGTCTTTTGCAGCTCGGCATCAAAGATAATACCCTCAATGGTGCCAGACGGATCCTCTAGCACCACCTTTGTAATACTTCTCTCAGAACTCCTTGATGTGACTAGACCGCACACATGCACCCCTTTTTCTGACTTTTCGTCCCTTGATGCGGATATGCCCCTGAGCATCTTGGCCTCTGGCCGGTCAGAGATGATCCGCTTTAGCTTGTTAAAGCGGCTGCTAAAGAGGGCGTTGTACCCCTTTACCCCCTCCCCCGTAGTTATCTTGGAGGTGGGATCAAAGAGTACGACAGCCTCTGCCAAAAGCATGGGATCGTCTTTTATTCCAAGATATACCTCTAGGTCATCCTGGTTTATCTGGAAGAGTTTCTGCCGGGTCTTTTCTCTTACTATCTCTTTTATGATCTTTTCAAGCTTTTCTGCATCCACACTCTCGAGGATCTCAAAGGCGCCGGGATGGATTTGAAACCCCCGGGTCAGTGCATAGTCAAGTGCAAGGCTCATCTCTTTTTTCATATCAAAAAATACCTTTCCGTTTAATTAAATCAACCCTCAAATACTGACCGGAAACAGTACCAGTGTGAACAGGATCCGACTGGCACTCTTCTTCATATTTCTAGGAGTCGATGTCGGGGTCTTTATGGTTGGCACTGCATCAGAGCTGACAGAGGAGGAGGCCAATCTGTTCATGTCAGAGTTTGAAAAAATTATTGCCGACATTGATGCGTGGGGAATATTTACACACAACACCGTCATAGCCCTGCCAATGTTTATTCCGGGACTGGGCGTGGCGTGGGGATTCTTTTCTGCGTGGTCTACGGGAACTGCGTTTGCCGCCATAACAATCGCCACTCCGGGGCTTGCCGGAATAAACCCACTCTCGATCTTTTTGTCCCCGTTTGGACTGATGGAGATTACCGCGTACTCGATTGGAATATCTCGGAGTTTTATCCTAATCTGGGCAATAGTCAAAAAGACGGGCCTTGGCAGACACGTTGCGCCCACGCTTGCAGAGATCGGGGTGGTGCTGTTGTTATTACTGGCGGGAGGATACATTGAGTTTTATCTGATATCTACTGCCATTGCCACCGGTAGTTGATGTACGAATCAGAGGCTGCCTGGTCAAAGACCATTACTGACAGATCAGAGAACTCCCTTCCCTCCAACTCCCTTACGGTTCCAACAAAGCATGTCTCTGCATCAGTAGTCAGGGCCTCAAAGACGTGCACCCGCATCTTGTCAGTGGCAAAGCCGCGCTCCCGGAGATATGCAGAGATCTCCGAGGGCATAAAGTGCTTTTCAGGCCGGGACGGCCACGGCCTTGGAACCAGGATCACACTCAATCCGTCAATTAGCGCCTTTTGCAGCTCTAGCTTTTTCTCCTCAATTGTGCCAGTTACATGCATTGTAATTATCTGTGACTTGTCAAGCGGGATGCGGGTCCTTGATGCGGCCACCTGGACTGCGCTGATCCCGGGAACTAGCTCTACCTTGCCAAATATCTCTGCCAGCCTGTCTACCACCTCTGACTCTGAAAAATTTACATCACCTGTAAAGGGGATCACCAGCGTCTTGTTGCCAAGCTCTGGGAGGATCTTTTGATATGCGTCCTCTTGGCTCTTCATGGTTATCTCGCGCACATCCTTTCCATCTGTCAAGTGCCGTATGGTGTCAAGTGTATACCTGTATCCAATTATTACATCACACTCCCTGATGATCTTGCCTGCAGCCTCTGTAACATAACTTGGAGAACCCGGACCGACGCCAACTGCATAGACTTTTCCCAAACCTATCTGTTTTTCTGCCTATCCTTAATATATTGCACAAAGGGTCTCCAGTCCACCTTCATGTATTTGGTAGGCTCTTTCATGGGGTACTTTACCCAGTCTTGCGCCACTGCGTACTGGTGTTTTTCATGCCTGCCGTCCTTTTCATACTCGATTAATAACACACCGCCCCATACCTTGTCCTCGCAACTAACATCAAGTATGTCATCAAAGCTCACCTCTACATTCTTGACATTCTTAAGATCTGCCACGAGCTCCTTTTCATCATACCCGTCGTGGCGGATCATGGTACTCTTTGACCTGATAAAGCTGACTACCTGCCTCTGGGTAATGGCGTTCCACCAGTTTATCTTTGCTGTCGTCTTGTGCACGAACATCAGGTGCCTGTCAGTGAGTATTAGCATGCCCTCTCTTCCGCCTACAGAGAGGAATTTTTTTGACTCCCTCCACACTGATACTACGTGGGCCTGTATCCTCTCGTCTGTCTGCATATATGACGGGTGGGGGTGGTTTGTTAAAAACCAATTCGATTGGCTTTTTAAGTACGGCAATTCGTGAAAAAACATTGAAGTGGATGGTTCTGGCAGCAGCGGTGGCTCTTGCAGGTCTTGTGGGTGCGGCATCTGCACAGGATGACCGGCTGGCAGTGCTGGAGACTGGCCACGGCCAGATTGTAATCGAGTTCTTTTCAGATGATGCGCCAAACCATGTAGAGAACTTTGTATCTCTTGCAGAGTCAGGGTCATATGACGGGACGCTGTTTCACAGGATTATCTCTGGATTTATGATACAGGGGGGAGATCCCAACACGATAAGCGGTGATCCCGGCACGTGGGGTGGGGGAGGTCCCGATGAGAACGTAGATGCCGAGTTTAACACGATAAAGCACATCCGGGGGATAGTCTCGATGGCAAGATCCGGGCATCCTGACAGCGCCGGCTCGCAGTTTTTCATAGTCCATGCCGACACGGGCTTTCTTGATGGCCAGTACACGGTGTTTGGAAGGATTGTGACAGATGAGAGCTTTGAGACACTTGACAGAATTGCACAGACAGAGACTAACGCCAGGGATGCCCCTACGGATCCAGAGCCAGTCAGAATTACAAGTGTTACAATCACGGACAGATCCAAGGTTTTGAATTTACTGGATCTCCCAGAGCCGGAGCGCACTCAAGATGCGCCAGAGATCCCGGATCCAGAGCCCGTACGAATCCTGGGGTTTAACAGCACCGAGCTGGGAGTGCGCTTTACGGCGCCACCCGGATGGATGCTTCCACGCATTTCTCCCCAGCCGGGAGCCCCGGATGCAGTCACAATCGATCCCAAGCTTGGCAGTCTGCCTGTCATTGCACTGAGGGTAGATGAGCACCAAAAGACCTTTGATGAGATGGTATCTGACAGGGACGTCCTACTTGAAGATCTTAAAGACGCAGGATATGAGGTTCTTTCTCAGGAAAAGGACACACTAAACGGTCTGCCCACATATGTGATAACTGTAACAGGTCCAAACCCCCTCAACCCGGAATTATTGCTAAAGACGCAAGAAGTGACAGTATACACACCAGACAAGCTCTACATAATGGAATATGCGCATCACGAGACTGGATTTGAGGACGGTCTCACACTGTTTACACAAGTGCTTGAATCCCTCGAGATAGAAGGCAATGATCCCGGAAGCGACTCTGGAGGGTGCCTGATTGCTACTGCCACGTTTGGCTCGGAGCTTGCGCCACAGGTGCAACAGCTCCGGGAGCTCCGGGACAATACAGTGTTATCCACACAGTCCGGCTCTGCGTTTATGGATGCATTCAACTCGTTTTACTATTCCTTTTCTCCTGCAATAGCGGATCTAGAGCGCGAGCATCCCGTATTCCGTGAGGGTGTAAAGGCGGCAATTACCCCAATGCTTGCAACACTCTCGATACTAAATCATGCGGGAATCGACTCTGAGGCAGAGATGATGTCGTACGGGGCAGGTGTAATCCTACTGAACATTGGAATGTATGTGGCAGCACCAGCAGTGGCAGCATACCAGATCAGGCGGATTATTATACGCAAGAGTGGTTCTGGCAAATACGAATGATCCATACAAAAATTAATGCCGGGTTTTGAACTAGTTTTAAGATCTGCAAGAGCTAAAAAAGTAGCCTGATTAGAACCACAGAGCCTCCATTATGTGGTGTTGCGCCTTATACCCATCATGTCAGGCAAAACCATTTCTTGGATTCTGTGATAAAAGTAGACCGTTGGCTGCAGAGAAGATTCCGCGTACCACCCATGATACTACTACAGCATGCTATTTATATGTATCTTTCATTCCAACTAGTGAGAACGGCTATGTGGAATGAAAATAATGCTTAAATAGTCAAGAGGCGTAACCATATGTAATCATGAACGAGAGGCGTCTGACAACCCTGCTTTTGCTGACACTAGCCATGGTTCCGGCGATCATGCTAGTGCCGTTCGGTATGGAAGACGTGTTTGCTGAGCAAGTTTCTATGGGAACAGCTGTAGTCCCATACACCATAAGCGACATAGGACACGCGTTTGGAGCTATGGAGTTATTTGTAACATTGGATGGTAACTATCACCTACTGATAAACGAAACTATTGCAGATTCACATACAGAGATTACAGAATTAGACATTGTGATTGCATATGACTTTGCAACACACAGTGATGCGATAATAAATGCCATGAAAACAGGACCTGTGGGGCAAATCAACGAATTGGAATCTACAAACCCTGAACTTTGGACATATTCATGGCCCTCTAACTGGTGGGGAGCTTATGTTGCATGGTGGCATATCGTCAACTAAGCTACCCTCCTTTCTAAAAGTAGCCTGCATCACGTTCTTACATCTCTTTATTCACGGAGCAGTAGCCCTTGCGGGTGTACGTCTTGCCAAGATTTACTCCGAGATCGACAGTATAAGCGCCGACAAATACGCGCTTTATACAATAGATGTGATACAGATATGCGCCGCGGCGATTCTAGCGGCCTGGATGCTCTTTTTACTTGCAGACACGTCGCGTCTTGGAGGAATATGGACAAGGCTAGCAGACATTAATGCCGGATATCAAATACCCACAAAGACAGACATGGTGTTTGTAAGTCTGGTCGTGATAGCAAGTACTGCAGTATTGCAGCATTTTTACTGCAATTCACTTGGATCGGGGTCTTGGTCGTGCATAAACATATGGGTAGGGTTCATGGTGCTACTTGGCGCATATCTGGTATGGGTTGCCCTCAAGAGGAGATCCGGTGCGCAGATCCCAAACAGCAGGCCCAAGCTAAGCTATACTGACAAGATGCTATTCATATCTGCAAGCATTGCGGCAGTCTCTGGATCCTTGCTCACATATGCCACGATCCGGCTCTGGTAAATACGAGTGATCTAGACAACATAAAATCAATGACAGGTTTTGGAACGCCTATTTTTAACAGATCTTCTGCCAATGCTACCAGACATCATCCACCTCGTCAAGCGGCCTGTACTCCTTTTCCACATAGCGCCTAGTCAGTCTCAGTCTAGATATGTCCCTATCAAAGAAGAGATCTATCACCCAGTCAAGCAAAATCCTAAACTTTTTCTCAAACGTGGGAATCTTTGAGAGATATACATTCCTCCAGATGATCCAAGCCCAGAACCCTGACACATTCATTCCTAGAATCGTGGCAATGCCTGTCCTTTTCCCGATTATTGCCATCTGTCCCCTTGTCTTGTATGCAAATGCCTCTTTCTTTTTACCCCTGACTAATGCTGTCAGGTTTCTGATTGCCGCTTTTGCCTGCACGGTTGCAACCTGGGCAGTCGGTGGATATGGTTTTTGTGATCCCGGCTCAATACACATTGCACAGTCCCCTACTGCAAAGACGCCGGGAAAGTCGGCGACTTCCAGATATTCATTTACTACCATCTTTCCCTTTTGGGTCTTGAATACGGATCTCTTGATGGTGTTGACCGGAGTTACACCGGCAGTCCATACCAGCGTCCTTGCGCTTATGCCCCCCGCCCGGGAGTCAACAGGGCTCCTTGGATCATCACCAAGCTGCTTTGTCATTACCTGGCTTCCATCAAAGCCGGTAACTGCAGTCTTTAATCTAATGTCTATGCCCCTAGATGTCATCTTTTTTCTTGCAAACTCGGCAAGCCCGGGATCAAATCCCGGAAGGATCATCGGCAGAGCCTCTAGCACCACAACACTGAGATCCCTCCTGTGTATGGCAGGATAGTGGATGCGCGCATCTAAGAGCAGGTCCATGAGCTCTCCTGCCGTCTCTATTCCTGCAAAGCCGCCGCCTGCCACGACAAAACTCAAGAGGCTCTTTTTTATGGCAGAATCATTCTCGTTTTCTGCCTGCTCAAACATGTCAATTACGCGGTTTCTTAACATTACTGCATCATTGAGCGTCTTCATGGTGTAGGCGTTTTGCTCTACATCTGCCATTCCGAAAAAATTCGTCTCACTGCCGAGCGCAACTATTAAAAAATCATAAGAGACTGAGATGCTCTCCCTATCACCTGTACCCCACAGCGTTACAAGCTTGCCGTGCGGATCAATGTTTTTGATCCGGCCCTCGTAAAACTTTGTCTTTTTGCAGATGGTCCGGATGGGCAGGATTATGTGGCGGGTCTCGATCATGCCAGAGGCGACCTGTGGCAGCATTGGCGTAAACAGCATAAAGTTATCCTCACTTATCATGACTAGTTCTGTCTCCATATCACCTCCAAACTCGGACTCGAGCCGTCTGGCGCACTCGATCCCGGCAAAGCCTCCGCCCAACACTACAATTCTCCTAGTCAAATACGCCCGCTCCACACACCCGATGAATATATGTCAAGTTCTTACAATGTCCGAGTGCAAAATGTCATACGCCCGGGATGAATCCCTTTCATCAAGTATGATGGTAATGCTGTCCTGGCCAAAAAATGCATTTACCAACTCTATCCCGTTTGCATGAAGCACCTCTGCCACGTACGAGACCACATCTGACTGGTTCCGCGCCGGTATTGAGATTCTGATCTTTGCGAGACCAGTACTAAACATCTCACTGCTCACGTTTCTAAAGATCCGCCTTACATCCTCCATGTCTTCTACCAAAAACCTAAACGAGTCAGACAGCCTGAAAAACTCGTAATCATCTGTTACCTTTGAGAACTCGTCTAGTACTGTGGCCGGATTTACTGCGCCAGAGTCCTTTACAGAGACTTTCACATCCATAATCCCATCAGTGAGTACTAGGTGCGCATTTTTGAGCACCGACTCGTCTCGGATCTCCTCTTTTTCAAACGAGTCTGCATACCTCTTGATTGCCACCACTACGGTGTTGAGATTCACCTGACTGCCTTGTATCCGTTCTATCTCTGGATGAATCTTTACTGCAAGGGCCGTATAGTTTATCAGATCCATCTTCATACAGTCATATATTGAGCGGTTTCTGGTAATCAACTCCCTTACAATCTCTGGAACAGACATGCCCTGCCCTCTCATGAACCCTATTATATGATGTCAATTATAATAGGTTTGTGTAATAGGACTGAAAAAACCCTAGAAAAGTTAATATAATGTAATACCTATTACATTTAATAGGTGAATATGACAATGTTCGACAGTGAATTCAACCGTCTCTTCAGGAGGATGTCTGGTATGACTGACCTCCTAGAAGAGTTTGATAGGAATGCCCAGTCTGATCCGTGCTGCTATAGCTGTGTCATAACGGGGCCGGACAGAACGCCTGCTGTACAAGAGCACGGATCAGAGGGTTCTGCCTCTGGTACAAGAGAACCTGTTGTAGATACAATTGTTGGCAAAAAAGAGGTAAAGCTCGTAGCCGAGATGCCCGGGGTCGAAAAGACTGACATCAAGATTATAGTCGACAACGGAACTGTGGATCTGTCTGCAGAACACGACGAGAAAAAGTACCACGCCAGAGTGCCCATCGAGGGCAAGATCGATGAGGATCACGTCAGGGCCACGTACAAGAACGGAATCCTGCAGATAGTCTTCAAGCTGGAAGAAAAACCCGCAGGCAAAAAGGTGGAGGTTGAATAACTCCATCCCCTTTTTTTTATGGTGATTTTATGAACGAGATAATTTTAAAGATTGAAGAGATTCCGCAGCAGCATGTAGGCTGCAGCAGGGCGATAGTGGATCCCAAGATAATAGAGGAGAGGGGCTGGAGCACGGGTCAGATACTAGAGCTAACCTGTAACAAAAAGACCCACGTAAAGCTCTGGCCCGGGGCGCCAGAGGAGTACGGCTCTTGCGTGATCAAGATAGACGGTCTTACAAGGCAGAACCTGGGCGCCGGCATTGGAGACAAGGTGTCTGTAAAATCAGTAGAGGCCGCAGAGGCAGAGCAGATAATATTATCTCCGACTGAAAAGATAGCTGTAGAAGGCCTGCAGGAATACATGACTGCCTATTATCTCAACCATGTATTTACCACCGGCGACTCTGTATCACTTAACGCACAGATGGGCGGCCGCATCCGGTGCGTGGTAACTAGCACAAAGCCCTCAAAACCAGTCATTGTAAGTGAGAGGACTGTATTCAAACTTGGCTCGATGACAAAGGCGCTCGATGCGTCGTCTCCGAGGATAACATATGACGAGCTTGGAGGCCTTGGAGGGGTGGTTCAAAAGATACGCGAGATGGTAGAGCTGCCGATGAGGCACCCGGAACTGTTTGAAAAGATCGGCGTCGAGGCTCCAAAAGGGGTGCTATTACACGGGCCGCCGGGTACGGGCAAGACGCTGCTTGCAAAGGCAGTCGCAGGCGAGACTAACGCCCACTTTATCTCTGTGAGCGGTCCGGAGATAATGGGGAAACACTACGGGGAGAGCGAGGAGCGGATCCGGGAGATCTTTGCCCAGGCAGAGGAGAACGCACCTAGCATCATATTTATCGATGAGATCGACTCGATCGCGCCAAAACGAGACGAGGTGACAGGTGAGGTAGAAAAGAGAATCGTCTCACAGCTGCTTACCCTGATGGATGGAATAAAGTCAAGAGGAAAGGTAACAGTCATTGCAGCCACCAACAGGCCCGACTCGATTGATCCCGCGCTCAGGCGCCCAGGACGGCTTGACAGGGAGATAGAGATAGGCATACCAGACGGAGAGGGACGTCTTGAGATTCTTGCAATACACACAAGGGGAATGCCTCTAGATGAAAAGACGGATCTAAAGCAGATATCAAAGACTACGCATGGGTTTGTCGGGGCGGATCTTGAGGTGCTTGCAAAAGAGGCTGCAATGAGGGCGCTCCGCAGAATCCTTCCCGAGGTGGATCTTGACGAGGAAAAGATCCCGTCACAGATACTCCAAAAGATCCGCATTACTGCAGAAGATTTTGCAGATGCGCTCCGGGAGGTAAGACCTAGCGCGCTCCGGGAGGTACAGGTACAGGTTCCAGATGTAAGCTGGGATGATGTAGGCGGCCTTGACGGATTAAAAGAAGAACTCCGCGAGGCAGTCGAGTGGCCCATCATACACAAGGAGGCATTCGAGTATGCAGGTGTGGAGACTCCAAAGGGGATACTATTACACGGTCCGCCGGGTACGGGCAAGACACTGATCGCAAAGGCGCTTGCAAGCATGACAGAGTCCAACTTTATCAGCATAAAGGGCCCCGAGCTGCTCTCAAAGTGGGTCGGCGAGTCAGAAAAGGGAGTCCGGGAGATCTTTAGAAAGGCGCGCCAAGCTGCGCCGTGCATAATATTTCTAGATGAGATTGATGCCCTAGTTCCGCGCAGGGGCTCTGCATCTGACTCACATGTCACAGAGAACGTCGTCTCACAGATACTTACAGAGATTGACGGCCTTGAGGAGCTCCACGGCGTAGTTATAGTGGGGGCCACCAACCGTCTAGACATAGTAGACGAGGCGCTGCTAAGACCCGGCAGGTTTGACAGAATCATAGAGGTGCCAAATCCCAATGCAAAAAGCCGGAGGCGCATACTAGAGATTCACACGAGCAAAAAGCCGCTTGCAGGCGGGGTAGATCTTGGAAAACTAGTAGATATTACAGAGGGCTTTAGTGGGGCAGAGCTGGCCGCTGTCACAAACAGGGCGGCAATTGCTGCCCTCAAAAGACACGTCGAGTCCGGCTCTGGTGGCATGTCTGATATACGCATCACGGGGCAGGATCTGGCAGATGCAGCAGACAAGGTGAGGCCGGCAAGAAAAGAGGCTCCACTCACACACTCCATCAAATAAATACGGAGGATCTGGACGGAACTCATGAAACTATACCTTGACTTTGACCCCTGCCAAGAGTGCAACACGATGATGGCCGGACTGAGTAGCCCAGAGATGCTATTTGCAGACGAAAAGACAAGGGCAGACGAATCGGCACGATTTCTGCGACACCTCACGTACAACCACAGCGAGGTGGTCCAGGCAGTGATGGACGATCTTCCAAAACAGAAAAAAGAACAAGAGCCGGACTTTTACAAATAGTGATCCGGGAAGGGGCGCATCGCATACCCGGATCATGTGGATGTCTTTAATGTAGACAGGTTTGACCGATAATATTATCTGGTTATCAGGACTATTTTATCGAGTCGAGGGCGTGCCCCTTGTTTGTAATCATTTGGGTTACGGCCTCGACGGCATAGTCTATTCCGTGCTCTTCTTCAAAATGATCCCTCATCTTGCCTATCGTCTCTGCGGATCTTGCCTCGTTTAGGATATAGTCGCACTCAAAACCATAGTCCCGGCATCGAAGCTTGAGGTTCATGTGTTTGCGGCAGAGGCGTGTATATAAAAATCATGATTATTGGATCCGGGGCGCGCATAAATAGCGCCCGGCGGCGCAAAAAACAGATGAAGGGACTCGAATTCGTCTTTCTTGCGGCAGGCTCGGTGCTGGGCGCATTTCTCAGATACAAGATAACAGAGCCGCCCCTACTACTTGGTACCATACCAGTCGGTGTCCTGGCAGTCAACGTGATTGGCGCATTCATACTGGGCGCATTCATAGCACTCTCGCAGCAGTGGAGCCTTGATGGGAAATACTCACTCTTTGCAGCAGTCGGGTTCTGCGGCTCACTTACCACAATGTCTGCCTTTGCGCTGGATTCATCTGACCTGCTTGAGGGAGGCCGCTATGCATCCCTGGCAGTCACTGTTATGGCAAACGTGGGGCTCTCAATTGCGGCGCTGCTGGGGGGAAAGCACATTATTAATGCAATTGTGGGCAGCTAAAAATAGCGCAGTGACAGGTTGTAGTCATGTTTGATCTGGACAGCAAGGTGTTTGGAAGAGTCGCTGTAAAGGAGATCATCGGGGCCAGTCCCCCCGCATCAGAGACCCGGGAAATTCTAAAAAGAGAGCTCTTGGTACTGGTACGGGATCTGGACTCTGCAGCCGATCCCGGATCCCTGCTGGAACAGCAGATGAGGCGCGCCGCGCACATCAACAGCAGGCCCGGGGCCATGGCGCTGGCTCAGGACAAGATAAGACTCTTCAACGAGTACCATGAGAGGTATGTAGAGGAGATTAGGCAGAAGATTTCATGACGCCGGATCCGTGCCTGCCGGCAGAGCCAAAACTTGTTGATTCATAAATACCAACTTGGGCAGAGTTGAGAGTCATAATGGTAAGTAATACAAAAGAGATGTGTCCCAGATGCGCACGCGGCAAGCTGCTAACTGATAATGAATCCGGTGAGATGTTCTGCTCAAAGTGCGGGTTTGTAATTACCGAGAAACTGCAAGAGGCAGGCCCCGAATGGAGGTCTTTCTCCCAGGACGAGCACGGGGACAGGGCAAGGGCAGGGGCGCCTACCTCGCTGACAATGCATGATATGGGTCTTGCAACAATAATCAACCCGATAAACAAGGATGCCTCCGGCAGGCCCCTTACATCCACCATGAAGAGCACCATTGAGAGGCTCAGGACGTGGGACTCGAGAAGCCAGGTGCACGAGCCAGTTGACAGGAACTTTAGGCAGGCATTTAGCGAGTTAAACAGGCTAAAGGACAAGCTGGCCATATCTGACGCTGTGATAGAAAAGGCAGCCTACCTGTACCGCAAGGCGCTCGACAAGGGACTGGTCCGCGGCCGCTCCATCTCTGCGCTCATGGCATCTGCATTGTATGCGGCATGCCGGGACACAGAGACGCCAAGAAATCTCAAGGATATAGAGCAGGCAGCAAACATTAAGAGAAAAGACATTGCAAGGTGCTATCGCCTGCTGGTAAAGGAGCTTGATCTCAGAATGCCGGTAATTGACTCGATTCAGTGCATTGCCCGGATTGCCAGCAGAATCGGCGTTGCAGAAAAGACAAAGAGGCACGCAGTAAAGGTGCTAAAGCAGGCGCAAGAAAAAGAGGCGTCTGCAGGCAAGGATCCGATGGGGCTTGCAGCAGCTGCGCTATACCTTGCATGTGTAAAGCATGACGAGGACAAGACGCAGCGCGACATTGCAGATGCGGCAAACGTGACTGAAGTCACGATAAGAAACAGGTACAAGGGACTAAAAGACTCGCTTGATATCTAGATTGTTTTAGATTTGAATTACTTTTAACATCATGTTCGAAACGTATCTTCTCCTCTCAATTCAATTTTACCATGATGTGGATCAACTATTGTTGAAAATTCTTTTTCATCACTAATAGTTCTCATCACGGCAAATACTCTTATTTTTGTATTGGGAAATGCCTCGGTAATTCTGCTTGCAGCGCCTAGAATTGTAGCTCCGCGGGTTACAACATCATCTACCAAGACAATCTCTTTGGGCTCAACCAAGGTTTCCACCCCCATTGATTCGTAATGCTCAATTGCCTTTGGTCTATTTTCTGGCTTGCTTGTAGATGATTTTGGTACTGCTTTAATACGTTTTAAACATTCAACGGATTCTCCTAGTCCAATTTTTGACAGCGCTGTGGTGATCCGTCTAGTTACTGAAAATTGTGATTCTGAACTTCTTGGTAGAGGAATCAAAACTACATTTTGAGTGAAATAATCCAAAAATTTTGATTCTTTAACTAGGCGAGCAATCGATTCTGACATTAACATACCATTTTCTAATCTATTATCTTTTTTAAGATCATACATTGTTGTCTTGGATTCTTTACCATGTTTAGAACAAGGGCGTGGCGTGTATGCTAAAATTGATTCATACTCAATACTTGATAATAATCCCATACTCAATAATTAAACAGTTTGGGCATTTTAATGTTTGATGGTAAATGTTCCAAGATATCCTCGTATTGATCAAGGATCATTGCTCCATATTTTTGCATCTCTGCCGGCCATTCTAGATTAGAATCCTCTACAACTGATTTACAGATAAACAGCGGCTTGCCCAATCTTAATGTCTCTTTCCCTTGACTCAAAGATCCCCCTTTATCCTTTGCCTGAACAATAACTGACGCATCTGCGATCAATGCCATTGTTCTATTTCGCAATACAAAATTTCTTGGCAATGTGTTGGAACCGATCGGATATTGGGAGACGACCAAGTGCTCTCTCATTATTTTCTCTTGCAACTCAGAATTCTCTTTTGGATACGTCTTGTCTAGTGGTGTTCCAATTACTGCGACAGTCTTGCCGCCATTTTCTATGGCAGTTTGGTGAGCCATGGTGTCAATCCCTTTACCAACATCTCTGTAATCGCCCTAGCTTCTGCAAGCCCCTCATCAGTTGCATCTCTTGAACCAACAACTGCAACTTTGGGAAGTGGTAGCGGCGTCTCCATCGAGCCGGCATAATATGCTGTTTTTGGGGCATACTTTTCCTCTACGTCGTTTAACTGACGTCCTAGTAGCCCTTCCAGATTGGTTGCCTGATATTTAACCTCGTCAGCCATATATTCTCGCCTCATATTCCTCTTATTTCATACTTGCTTAAGATTACCGGGTTATTCTGATATACCCACGACATAATTTCCTACCCCTCAAAATCTCCCCGTGTAGGCTTTACAAACCCGCCTTCGACTGATTCAGGCGGCGGTATCTTTTTTGATTTTCCAAGGCCTATGGTAGTAATGATTACAGAGGAGAGTATGATAAAAAAGATGAGCTGTGGATAGGCTCCGGCATTTGGCAGTCCCAGTGTGATGGGATAGGTGGCAAGGACCGCTGCTGCCAGACCCCTTGGAATCATTGTGTTTGTCACGGCCTTGTCAAGCTTGGAGAATCTACTTGTCAATATTGCCTTGGCTGCCATTCGTCTTCCCACGTACACTGCTATCGTAATTAAAATTCCAAATATCATGTACTCGCTCTGTCCAAAGCTTGCAAGCAGTCCCACAAACACGAAAAAGAACGATCTTACAAGAAACGTAAGCTGATTATGAGTCGGATCGTCAATCTCTATCTTTGGCATCTTGAATCTTAACACCTTTGCAAGATGAGTCTTGTTTCCAAGCATCAGTCCAAATACCAGCGCAGTCAGGGCGCCCGACTCGCCAAACGAGTTTGCCAGGAAGAACAGCACAAAGAGAATTCCAAGCGTGAGCATGTATGCGTGCTGGGCGTTGCCAAGCTTTGTGCTAATGTACATCCAGGGAATGCCTACTCCGAACCCGAGCACCAGCCCCACCATTACTGCCCTTCCAAGCGTGGCCTGTAGCGTCTCGAGATCAAACTGGCCTGCAAGCACGGCCTCGAAGAGTATGAACGCAACTATCGTTGCTAGAATGTCTGTAAGTGCTGATTCAAAGCTGAGCATGGACTTTGTCTCCTCTGATATCTTGATGTTTCTGACCAAGCCAAAGACGATTGCAGAGCTGCTCCCCCCCACTATCGAGCCAAGCAGGACGCTTTCAAGCCACGACCATCCGAGCGCATAGTGGGCGCCTACAGCAATCATTGCGACAGATATGATAAACCCGACTATGGCCAGGGTCACCGAGAAATGAGCAGTCTTTACCACATGCTTGATGTCAAGGTTCAGACCTCCATCAAACATGATTATGATTAGCGCAAGTGAGGCAAAGTACGGCACCACTTGTATTACTGCCTCTGGCTGGATCACACCAAACAGTGGCCCGATTATTACCCCGAGTACCATCAGAAACGCCACGTCTGGAATGCCTGTCTTTTTAAAAAATGCCTCTCCTGCGACCCCCAGAAACACCACCACCCCTGCTGCAAGCAGCACCACGTGGGCGGGGGCAATTAAACCATCAGAGGATGCCAGCTTGTCTATTGACATCTGCAGCTCTGTCATCTTGTCGAGGATCTGCCCCAGACTGGGCAGGCCGTCTATCTGTCCTGCAAACACGTTTAGGATTGAGAGTACAATACCGTCCAACTAAATCTACCGTCTCTGGATTAAAGTTAAACTGGGCTTGTTTAATAATTTCGGGCTCTATGGTTTTTTTAGATACACCTTAAATTGGCGCCTGTATTCGGTATACTGTTTGAGCGCAACTAACATGCTACGCGAGGATCACAGGCAGATAAGGCGCCTAGAGGAGCTAGTCAAAAGGTGCTATGTGGCCCTGTATGACAACCAAGACGTCCCGCTGTCTGATCTGGGCAGGATTTGTACTATAATTGAAGAGTTTCTAGATGCAATCCATTACTCCCGGGAGGAGGACTCGTACTTTCCGTGCGTTGCAAGCTATGACCATCTAAAGCAAGAGATACACAACCTGCTAGTAGAGCACGAGTTCTCCCGGAGGATATCTGCCAAGATAAGGCAGTACCTCAAAAAATGGGAGGCAGGTGAGGACGCAAGGGAGCCAGTCGCCAGATATCTGAGATCCTACAAGATATACCTCGAGGACCACATGCGCAAAGAAGATGCCTTTTTTGACAAGGCAGAATCACTGGTCCTCTCAAAGGAGGAAGAATCAGACATGTACGAGCAGTTCAAGTCAGTCATGGCAGTCTCAAAAAAAGCCCAGGACATGATACAGGAAATAGAGTATCTTGAGGGCAGACCATGGGCCATGTGCAAGTGAGATCCTCTGACTCGGGATAGGGTCACCGATCCCGGAATCACACTCTTGGATCAAATGATTCAAAACGCGCCGGCATGTCTGAAAACTTGGACTTGTCTGAAACTCGGCGCAAGCTCTTTATGGAATGTATCAAACCTGTGACTCATGAAGCCCTTTGTGCTCTGGATGACGGGCCTGCCGTGCTCTGGCAAGACCACAATAGTAAAGGATCTGCAAAGGGATATTCCCAACCTTGCAATGCTTGATGGTGATGAGCTGCGCGAGTGGTTTTCTCCAAAGGACTTTTCAAAAGAAGCGCGCAACGAGCACAACAAAAGGGTTGCACACCTTGCAAAACTACTGCTAAAACACGGGGTTTCAAGTGTAGTCTCCCTAGTCTCCCCATACATGGAGAATCGCAAGACTGCAAGGGAGATAGTTGGCGCAAGTGGGCAGTTTGCCGAGTGTTATGTGAAATGCTCGCTTGCAAAATGCGAGGAGCGCGACGTCAAGGGCATGTATGCAAAGGCGCGAAAAGGCGAGATAAAGCAGTTTACCGGGATAGACGACCCGTACGAGGCCCCAGAAAACGCAGATCTCACAATAGACACAGAACACGAGCCGCCCTCAGAGAGCGCAGACAAGATAAGAGACTTTCTGAGATCAAAGAGCCTAGTGTGATCTCAGAGCCTGGTTAAAAACAAAATCTAAAAACCCACCATTCCACATCCGAGTTTCCATATTGGAACCAAACTCGATCCCGGGATTACATTTCTGGTTCATCGGCATTTATGAGATTTTTTTTAAACTCTGAGAGAATAATATCATGAATCACGCCGTTTGTCGCAAGTATTCCGTCATGGTGGATCACATCTGCCTTGTTGTATACTAGGTGACCCCCATTCATGTCAGTCATCTTGCCGCCTGCCTCTGTAATTATACAGTACGAGGCAGCAGTATCCCACTCCTTCATCTTGTTAGT
>RHFD01000077.1 GCA_003724325.1 Nitrosopumilus sp. D6
AGCGGCCTTGTACTGCCGTTTGTGGGTGTGCATCCGGAATGCGCAGTAGAGGGGGCAGACAGGGTTGCAGATGTGATAGAAGACAATCCTGGGATCTCCGGGATCGGGGAGATTGGCATCGACCCCACCCTTGCATCTAATGCTGACGAGTCAAAAAGACAGGTACATGTATTTGAGAGGATGTTAGAGATTGCAGAAAGGCTAAACCTGCCAGTCTCAATCCACTCTAGAAGGAGCCTTGATCAAATATTTGATATAATGACGTCGTATGGGGGACGCGCGCTATTACACTGGTTTGACGGAAACAAGAAGCAGCTCCGGCGCGCAATGGAGATGGGGTTTTTTGTCTCGTACGGGCCGGTAACTGTATATGCAAACGACAAGCAGGCGCTGCTCTCACGTACAGACGAGTCAAGAATATTGGTAGAGACTGACGGGCCCGTCAGGTTTTCCAGATGTTTTGAGTCAAGACCTGGGCAGCCGAGCTTTATTCCAAGCGTCGTGTTTTGCGCCTCGCAGATACTTGGAAAGACATTTGATGAGACTGCATGTCTGCTAGAGGCGAACACTGTCTCTTTTCTAGGCGGGATGACAAGGGGCAGAGTTGTCTCTGGCACACCAAGCAACTGATCTGCCACGCTTGGGATATCCGTATGATCTGATTATTCTGGGGGTGATCAGGTGTTGTGGCGCAGATTTAGAGTGCATTTTCATCCGCTGGATCCGGGAGCGCGTGAGATGATCCGGGAGAACTTTACGCGCAAGCAAAGAATGGCATACTAGATCGACACTCCCCCGGATCAAAACGATCCCGGAACATCACGTTACGATGCCCGAGGATCAAGCTCGTATCTAAATGATCATCAATTATTGACTCTACCTGACCTCATACGCGGGACGCGCATATAGGTATAATACACCCGCGGCTCTCACGATTTACAGTGGATAGAATAAAGAGTCTCTCGCTCAAGGTACTAGAGACACACAAGTCAAAATTCGGCAAGGACTTTGCTGACAATAAAAAAGCACTCAACCAGATCGCCATAGTCCGCTCAAAGGGCCTCAAAAACGAGATTGCCGGCCATATTACAAACATCATAAAGAGAGAACAGATAGAAGAAGAGGCAAAGCTTGCAAGGATCAAGGCAGCCCAGGCAGAAGAGGCAGAACAAAAGGCAATGGCAGACGCAGAAAAGAAACGAGCAGATTCCAAGGAAGAGTCAGCAGATACGGATGCCATTCCTAACACGGAGACAGATTCAGGTACAGACGCGCATGATACCACGACAGACTCATCTCTTATCCAAGATTCCGAGACAGATTCAAAGCCTGCCACAGAATCACACTAACCATGTGCTTACAAAATTTTATTAGGTTTCATACAACAACTGATACAATTCTTTTATGGCTTTAGGAGCTGGATTTAGTCTTTCTATTTTTAATCCTGCTTTTCGCGCCAGCTTGATGATGCTCGTGTTGGGTTTTGCCACCAAATAGCTTTTGTTACATTGTTTAAACATGGAAAAATCAAGCTCACTGTCACCAACTGCAATAAATGTATCAATATCTGGATTTTTGTTCAAGTTATCTGCCCCTATCAGATAATCAATTGCTGCTCCCTTATTCACACCTTTGGCAGTTATGTGAAATGTGTTCTTAGTTTTATGACATTCCACCTTGGCTCTGGATTCTTTAATTGCGGCATTTAGTTTTTGTTCAGTTATAGATGAGCTTTTGATAACGTGTTCTGTATCTCGATCCTGCTGTTTTTCATCTATCTCATACTTGATATCTTTATCCATGAGGTACTTGATAAGTACATCAGGTTCCTCTCTATTACCATATTTTGGTTTTTCGGCTCCTATTACTATTCCGCCGGCCTCGGCAATACCGCACTCAGAGGTATTATAGCTATGAATAAGTTCTTTTACCATTTGTTTAGATCTGCCCGTACAAAAAAATATGGATGTGTTTTGTTTTTTCATTTTATTGAATATGTGTAAAACATTACTGTTGATATTGCCTCTAGAACTGTCTGTTATCGTGCTATCTATGTCGAAAAAGATGTTGTAATGCTTGCGATTCTTTTTCTTTGTTTTCTCGTCAACAAAGATAATTTTATACTTGTAATTCGTATCTCCTAATACCCTGTGATATTTTTCTCTGGCTGTTTTGGAGATTATATTACCAGCGATGTATATTGAAAGACCCTTTTTAGTTGGGAGAATTTTTTTAAATTTTATCTTCTTTTCAAGCACAGATCTTATGTATTTTCTTTTGTTTGCGGCAATTTCAATCATTATGTATGCCATGACGAAAACCTACCTATTGATGTGTTAGTACTGTATCAATACGTAATTCAGACACTTTCAAATCACCTTTTTTCAGTTTCAATAACCGTTTTTCAAACAGCTTGATCTTTTGTGGATTCACTTTTGCTTTTGCAAAAACACAGTAACGTGTATCCGAAGCCGTCTCAATAGTTGATGAATCCGTAATATTGATGAAATTATCGAGAAGCAAGTCTTGCAAAGCCGTACAGTTTGTGTGACTTGGCTCTGAGCATCTCAGCAGTATATGGGCATCAACTAGATCATTCTTTTGAGTCATCTTGACTGTCATCACTCTTCGTAATTAATAGTCTTAGAGGCAGGCGACCAAAAAAAACGAGGCGATTTGAGCGCAATTACATCAAACAAGGGAGCCATCTCCCAAGAAACCCTAGCCACCATCATATTCGTCCTAGACGCAGCCACTTCCAATGACTTACTCTACAGATCTTCTTATTTAAATGATTGTAAGGAAATGGATAAAAATTAGGATTCAGAGGTGTTTTTTTATACGCGACCATGATTGGCATCTGGCATTCAGGCGGTGATAGACTATTATTTTCAAAGACCATAGATGCGCCGTGATTACAGTAAGACCAGTAGGCGGGGCAAAAAAATCCCTTGGCACAAAAGAGATACTGCTTGAATCCGGCATGACTGTCTCTGAGTTACTTGGTATGCTTACCGGCATGGTTCCAGACGGCGCGCCAAAACTTGACACAGACAACGTGCTAGTTGCAGTAAACGGGGCAGACTCGTCTGCACTAGGAGGCCGCAAGACAGTCCTAAATGACGGTGATAAAATAAGCATAATCCCGGTGATTCACGGCGGGGCGCAAAAGAGCGTCACGCTATACATCCTGCAAAGGCGCATACTTGCAGTAACTGTCACAAACTCCTCACTTGATGATCTCCGCTCAAGGCACCCGGGAGTAATATTTCAGGCCGTATCTGAGAGGTTTATACTCAACAGGTACCACCTTGGGAGAATACTATACCTGTCGCTGCGCTCGCACAAGAATAGTCTATTACTCTCAAAAAAGATAGAGACTGACATTTTGATGCGCTTTGCGCTGACCAGACAGATATCTGCTGCCATTGCAGACGCGGGAGCTAGACCCGGGAAAAACCACGTGATAATTGCGCTAGGTACAAAGAGACGGCTAGACCATATACGTGCAGAACTGTTACCAGTATCTGTCCCGCTATTCTCCAATAACTATCATACATTCCTGCAAAGACACTTTGGAATCACGAAAAAACACGTGGATTCTGCGCGCTCAAACAGACCACTTGAGGACATACTTGCAGAGATGGCAGCAGTACTATGAGAGACTCCGCTTTATGCCGTGTACGCCTAGTACGTCCCCTTCTTGCAACACCGAGATGCCTGCCATATCTTGGATAATCTCGACTAGTACCATCCTGTCAGGCTGCTTCATGCGCACCTTGTTTGGTATGCGTAATGCCATCTCTTTGATAATCTCCGTGCCTGATACGGCAGAGCCGCGCTTTTTTACGTAAATCTTGTACGTCTCCCCCTCTGGAATCATACCTGCCACAAATCCAGACTCGCCTGCAATATCTGCAATGCTTGCCCGCACAGTCCTCTGGATGGGAACCATTCTCAGACAATACCTGACACTCCATGGCTCCTCTGATATCTTTTGTCCTGTTCTTCTAGTGACGTCTACGGGGTCAAGGCATGTCTGTGCAGTTAATAGCCCCGTGTACCCTGTAATGGTTACTTTTGCCTCAGAGTCTCCAAGTGATTCTAGTATGTCTAGCATTTCATCTCTTGCATGCTCTTCAAAGTGCATTGCGCTTGTAACTATGAGATCCGTGCAATCTCACCCCCTGGTATGGCGCCCTCCCTTAGTATGCTTGTTTTACCTCTACGCAGATCCACTATCGTAGATTTACCTCCTCTTAATACCCCCCCGTCAAGCAGCAGGTCATACCCTGCTATCTCACATGCATCCGGATTTGTAGCAGGCTCTTCTCCCGATGTGTTTGCGCTAGTGCCAGTTAGCGGACCGCATCTTTTTAGCAGCTCTAGCGCGCACATGTGATCCGGGATTCTTACTGCAATTGTATCTTGCAGGTTCATCGGTTCTTGCAGGGTATGGTCTGCAAGCTCTAATAGTATGGTGACCTGCCCTGGCCAAAACCTCGCAGCTATGCGCCTAGAGCGTTCATCAAAGACTGCAATCTTTTCTGCCATACCCATCGAGTGAACTAGTACTGGTAATGGCTTTGATATACTTCTTGACTTTATCTGGAATATGCGGCCCACTGCCTCTGCGTTATACGGGCTGCACCCTATACCGTATGTAGTGTCTGTGGGAAACACGACTATTCCCCCTTCTTTTATAGTGCGTGCGGCCCTTGCAATTCCACTCTCATCACAGCTTATCCTCAATGTATGTGCTATCTGTGTGGTATAATTATTACTTGCCTCTATATGCTCAGCCCAAAGCTGTCTGCAAACTTTGTAAACGCATAGTATGCATGGAGAAACTCCCTGCCTGACTGGCTTATCTTGTACTTGTTTGTCCCGCTGGTGGCAGTCTGCTCTAGCAGTCCTTGGGAGACTAGCGTGCTTAGGATTCCTGATATGCGCGAATGCGATATGTTTGCCTTTCTAATAAGATATGTCACAGATGCCCCGTTGCCGTCTTGCAGATCCGCCTGGGTAGTCTCTAAAATCTCGCCGATGATCTTCATGTGGGTGCGATATACTGCCATGTGAGATATTTATAGACATTAATATGATAATGCAATGCTGTCCTGCCATATACTAAAAAGACAAAAGAAGTTGACAAGCCGCAGGCGCGTGCCTATTTGTCAAACCGGACGCGGGTCAGCGGCACCCTGCTAACTGGTATGAAGAGTGCAATCAGCCCGCCTATTCTGCTCACCATGGATGCCGGGTACAGTATGGAGTCAGGAAACACAAACGAGTACCACCCCAGAAACTCGCCGAGCGCCAAAAGTCCCAGTCCTACAGCAACTGAGATCGCGCCGCGGTTCCTGTTCTCAAAGTATGACAGCATGGTCTCTATTGCGCCATATGCCAAAAAAATAAACGACATGGAGCGGAATATGTGCTCTAGCTGCACTGATGATGTCAAAAACAACGGCAGCGGAATCATCATCCTAAAGTGAGCTGACTTTGGAAAAAACGACTTTATGCTGTGTGAAAACGCGATAAAGAAATATCCTACCGTCTGTATTCCCGTGCCAAGTGTCTGCACCCATCCCTCTATACTCCCTGTATGCAAAAACAGATCCTCTGCCGTGTATCCTGCCCATATGACAAAAAACCCCGCGCTTATTGAAAAGAATGCGACAGTAAGCCTGAAGAGGGTCGGACTTCCGGTATTTTTGTACCCGATTAGTGACATTACTCCAATGCCGAGTCCCACTAAAAATCCCGTCAAATTTAGTATGTTCTCTAGCAGAAACTCCAATGGTGTATGGTGGTGCGCCCTGTTAATTATTTCAATCTGTTGGTTCTCTGGTAAATATTGGGCTGGTTTTACTGGTGGCTGTATTGTTTTTGATATTTGATGGATTCCTCAACTAGTAATTCAAAAAACAACACACTTGCAAAAATCCACTCAATACCCTCCAGGGAATTTGATGATTCTAGTCCCATTCATCTAGCGAGCCGGAGGTCTGCCCCTCGGTGCTTGTCGCATAGTCGCCTAGTATGTCAGAGTATCTAGATTCATTGTGTGCCACAAATTTTACATATTCCCCATAACTCATCTCGAGATCACACGAGCCGCACTTTACCAGTGAAAAGTCCGGCGACAGCTCGGCATCTGACTTGCACTTGGGGCACCTTATCTTCATGAGATAGTGTTGCGTGTGATTACTATTATTACTTGTGCATATCTGGCACGCAGCAGGCTAGGAATTCAAAAAAGGATAAAAGGCGTATGATAATACCACTCCTCATGGGAACATGCACAAAATGCAAGCAGGTAATACCTGATGGTGAAACACTAGACCCCGTGGCCTCGAAATACCCC
>RHFD01000059.1 GCA_003724325.1 Nitrosopumilus sp. D6
CGCCCTTTAGGCTGAACTTGTATGCCCTTTTGAGCGTCTCCTCGTCCTCTGTGACCTGTGCTGACTCTGACTCGCTGAGCTCGACAAGCGTAATCTTTTCGCGCAGGTCGTTCCAGTCGAAACTCGTCTTTGTCATGAGACTTCCGACAATGGTGACAACACCGCCTGTAATTATACCTGCAATGTTGGCAAACAGCAGTGGATTGTTGTGACCCAGAGTCATCAAGTTTATCGCACCATCAGATCCAGGCAGTGTGGATGCAACTGCCACCCATGTGGTAAGCGCCACTCCCAGCCCTATTATCGCGCCAGACGTTGCTGCGACCCTGTTTGTCTTTTTCCAGAGTATGGTAAGCGCTATGGGGATGACTGCAGAGCCAATGAGTATGCCCATTGCAAGATATACAAATCCCAAGCTCAGGCCCAGGCTCAGCAGGAATATTGCCAAACCACCCATACCCAGTCCGAATCCGACTATGGTAATGCGCGAGACTTTTACAAGCTGCTTGCCAGTCGCGTTTGGATTCTTGTATGTCCGGTAAATATCATATGTTATGATCGACGAGACTGCGATCAGCTCTGCAGAGCCGGCAGACGTCACTGCCATGAATAGCATTGTGAGCACCAGAATTGCACCAACCTCCCCCATCAGGGCAGTTGCTGCAGCAGGCACGACAAGTCCGAGCTGCACCTGCTCTGGCGTCAGATCCACGTCAAGCGCGACGGCAGTGAGTCCCATTGTAGTAGCAAGTGTAAATGGAATCGCAAACCAGCACGCCCCGCCAAGGAGGAATCCCTTTACCGTTGATGACGGCTTTGCTGCAATAGCTCTCTGCCAGTACGCCTGGTCTACAAAGACGGTTCCAAAGTTGCCGACAATGTTTATAATTCCAAACATCAGGCCTCCGATGGATGCCATTGTAAGAAACGCGCCTGCCGCGTTGCCCTCTACTGGTCGCAGCTCTGCTGCCGCTACAAGCTTTTCATACATTCCTTCCACGCCTCCCGTGATGTCACTGTTGATATAGACTGCAGTGACAAATGTCAATATCACTATAAATATGATTATCGTATGCATATAGTCTGCTACAAAGGTGGCCTTTAGTCCCCCTACCAGTGTGTATATCATGACGCCAAGCGGTATCAGAAACGCGGCAAGCGAGATATCCATGCCAGTCAGCCCGTTGACTACGGCAGATCCTCCTAGTAGCAGCATTGCAGTTACAATCATGTTAGTCATTAGTGCAAACACCAAAAACACCTTGTGCGAGCCGTTGCCAAATCTTGCCCGGATTATCTCTAGGAATGTGTGGGCATTTGGCGCCTTTCTCTTTAGCTCGATTGCCAGTATTCCAAATAATAGCACCTGAATTGAAGCTCCGGCGGCATACCAAAACGGTCCGCTGATCCCGTACTGGTAGGCAACAGTCGATGACTGGAGAAGCGTGGCAGCCCATGTCCATGCAGATACAATTGCCGCAGCAGTCAGTCCCGTCTTTATGGTGCGTCCTGCAGTGTTGAACATTTCAGAGGTCTGATTTACTCCGAGATACTTTTCCTCAATCTTTACCTCTAGTGATATTATAACTGCAAATACTGCTCCCAGCCCCACTACTATGACCCAGCCTATCCATTCGGGCAGAGCCTCGCCTAGCTTGAAGCCCTGGGAGATGGCACCTGCGCCAAATGCGTCTGGCAGGCCAACAGATACAATGCCGGCTAGTAGTATAATGGGTAGTATAGCGAGCTTTGCGTCGACCACGAGAGATATGCGACACTTTTACACTTGACCATTAAAGATATAATCTTCTTTAAATAGGTCGGATCTGCCGACGTCGGCAGATTTAGTACAAACAGTACAGCCTTGCAAGCGAGACAGATACTGCCGGGTCTACCGTGGCAGTCACGCCATCCACTTTGACCTCGTATGTCTCTGGGTTGATCTCTATCTTTGGCGTGAAGTTGTTGTGGAGCATGTCCTTTTTGCCAATGTTGCGGCAGTTCTTCACCGGGACGAGCTTCTTTTTGATGTCTAGTATGGATTCGAGTCCAGAGTCAATTGCAAGCTGTGATGTGAATGTGACTGACGTGGATTGTTTGGCAGAGCCGAGCGCCCCGAACATGGGCCTGTACATGACTGGCTCGGTGGTGGGAATTGACGCGTTTGGATCCCCCATTAGAGAGTACGCTATAAAGCCGCCCTTTATGATCATCTTTGGCTTTATTCCAAAGAACTGCGGCGTCCATATTACAATGTCTGCAAGGCTCCCAGGTTTTAGTGATCCCACGTGTCCAGAGATGCCGTGTGTGATGGCAGGGTTTATGGTAATCTTTGCAAGATATCTCTTTGCGCGGAGGTTGTCATTGTCTCCTGTCTCCCCTGCAAGACGTCCTGCCATCTTTTTCATCTTGTCTGCAGTCTGCCAGTTGCGCGTAGTCACCTCTCCTACTCGTCCCATTGCCTGGCTGTCTGAGGACATCATGCTGAGCACACCCATGTCATGTAGTACGTCTTCTGCTGCAATGGTCTCGCCCCGTATGCGCGACTCTGCAAAGGAGACGTCTTCAGGTACTGACGGGTTGAGGTGGTGGCACACCATCATCATATCAAGGTGCTCTGCAAGTGTGTTTACTGTGAATGGTCTGGTTGGATTTGTAGATGACGGCAGAATGTTTGGCTCTCCTGCAACCTTCATAATGTCGGGCGCATGGCCGCCGCCTGCTCCCTCTGTATGGTAAGTGTGGATTGTCCTGCCGGCTATTGCACGTATCGTGTCATCTACAAAGCCGCACTCGTTGAGTGTGTCAGTGTGTATTGCCACCTGCACGTCTGTCTTCTCTGCCACTCTTAGGGCCGAGTCAATGGTGGCAGGAGTGGTGCCCCAGTCCTCGTGAAGTTTTAGACCACAGGCGCCAGCCCTTACCTGCTCTAGCAGCGCCGCCTCTTGCGAGTCGTTTCCCTTGCAGAGAAACCCAAAGTTGAGCGGAAACTCTTCTGCTGCCTCGATCATGCGGTGAATGTTCCACTCCCCGGGAGTGCATGTTGTGGCGTTGGTTCCGTCTGCAGGACCCGTGCCGCCGCCGATCATCGTGGTGGTGCCATTACAGATTGCATCAATTGCCTGCTGTGGGGAGATAAAGTGTATGTGCGAGTCAATCGTCCCGGGAGTACAGATTGTATGCTCGCCTGCGATTACCTCGGTGTTTGATGATATTATCATGTCAATATCATCCATTATGTCCGGATTGCCTGCGTTGCCAATCCCCACGATGCGGCCGTCGCGAATTCCAATATCTCCCTTTACTATTCCAAGTATTGGATCCATTATCACCGCGTTTGTAATTACAAGGTCAAGGGAGTCCTTGCGGAGCACGCCGCTTGCCTGTCCCATCCCGTCGCGCGCGCTCTTGCCGCCGCCAAACACCACCTCGTCGCCGTACCGGAGATAGTCCTTTTCAATCTGTATGATGAGATCCGTGTCTCCAAGCCTCACCCTGTCGCCTACTGTCGGGCCGTACAGATCCACGTATTTCTTTCTGGGGATCTCTAGTGTCATTTCAAAAAACCCCCCTCTCTTGCCTTTCTCAGGGCATCGTGTCTTTTTTCATCAAGTGGGCCCCCCACCAATCCGTTGAATCCAAAGACTATTCTTTTGCCGCCATACTCTACAAGGGTGACGCTTCGCGAGTCGCCTGGCTCAAAGCGCACCGACGTTCCTGCAGGTATGGACAGATGAAAGCCGTACGCCTTTTCGCGCTCAAATGAGAGCGCCCTGTTTACCTCGAAAAAGTGCGCATGTGATCCCACCTGGACGGGCCTGTCACCCGTGTTTGTCACGTCTATAGTTATCGTCTTTTTTCCCGGGTTTGCAATGACTGAGTCCTTTGAGAGTATGTATTCGCCTGGTTTCATCATGAGTCACACTATCGGGTCGTGCACCGTCACTAGTTTTGTACCGTCATCAAATGTCGCCTCTACCTGGATGGAATGTATCAGGTCTGGAACCGGGGGCAGGACGTCGTCTTTTGTAAGCACCTTTTTGCCCGAGCTCATCAGATCCGGGACGGACTTGCCGTCGCGCGCGCCTTCTAGTATGTGATCTGTAATTATCGCCACTGCCTCTGGGTGGTTGAGCTTGAGGCCGCGCTCTTTTCTTCTCCGGGCAAGCTGGGCTGCAAGGAAGATGTGCAGCTTGTCAATCTCTCTCGGGGTAAGCATCATGGTTTTGATAACCAAGTAATAATATTTAAAGAAAGTTCTACAGGCGGGATCATGTGTCTTTTATAGAGAATGGCAGCCATATACGGATCAAAAACAATGACAGCCACTCAGAGCAGTGCAATTCCAACAACGAACAGTCGTGAAGAGGACTAGTTCCCTTTTCATGTGAGAAACTATAATTTTGAGCTGACGCTAGGGGGATCGTGCTGCGAATCACATCTATCTCTGGAAACATACATGACGGCAGGCCACATGATGCAGATTCTGAGCATCTCTGCATGTCAAGGATCGAGCTTGAAAAGAGCAGACTCCGAAGGGAGACAGACGGGGGAACAGATGTGGGTCTGTCACTTGATCCCGGGATGACGCTCCGGGACGGCGACATTCTTGCAGGAGGGAACAGACCCATCATAATCAGACAGCTTGCTGAAAGAGTCATATCAGTAAAACTTGATGATCCGGGGATGCGGGTGCTTGCAGGACATATAATCGGAAACCGGCACAGGCCAATAGCAGTAGAAAATGACGTGATATATTTTCCAGCCCAGGCAGACTCGGAGCTAGAAGTATTTGAAAAGTTGTTTGCAGGCATTGGCGCCACGCTGTCAATGGAGAAAAGAGTATTCACGCCACACACGGGAGCAGAAATACATGAGCACTGAGGCAGACCTGCACATGATGCAGCTCTCAGACTCGCTGTTTCCCACGGGCCTCTTTGCAGTGTCTGGCGGAATAGAGACCATGTTTCTGCAAAAAAAAATGGCCACGGCAGGCGAGCTGCGCGAATTTTTAAAAACTGTGATATCCCAGCAGCTTGGACCCTGCGACTGCGTCATGCTTGCAAATGCGCACCGTAGCACAGGGCGCGACGAGATAATCGAGCTTGACTCTGTGTGCCACTCGATGCGCACAAACAAAGAGGTGCGCGAGGCATCATGCAGGTCCGGCAGCCAGCTTGCAAGATGTGTTGCAGGATTTCTTGCCAGCGATATGCTGGAGTGGTACTGCTCCATGCTTGGCTCCAAGAAGACAAGCGGCGAGTACCCCGTCTCTTTTGGCGTATGCTGTAGAGTTATGGGCATAAAAACAGAGAGGGCGCTTGGAATGTTTCTCTACGGGTATGTGGCAAGCAGTGTGGGGGCTGCATTGCGCCTTGGAATGATAGACCACATGGAAGGCCAAGAGGTAATCCACGCACTCAAACCGCTCATATCAGAGACAGTATCAGAAAATTGTAAAAAACCCGCATCAGAGGCGTGGCAGTTTGCCCCGCAGGCAGAGATTTACCAGATGGTTCACGAGGGAACCGATGCAAAGATGTTCATCACATGAAAATGAAAAGGATTCCAAGAATAGGCATTGGCGGGCCCGTAGGCTCTGGCAAGAGCATGCTAATTGAACGTGTGGTGCCCATGCTTGCTGCAAAGGGGTACAGCATCAGCATCATATCAAATGATGTAATATCAAAAGAGGATGCAGACAGGATGAGGGAGAATCTTGCGACAAAGAGGGGGCTGCTGCCAGAGAATCTCGTCATCGGACTTGCCACCGGCGGCTGCCCGCATACTGCAGTAAGGGAGGATCCCTCCATGAACATCTCTGTGATCGAAGAGCTCGAGGAGAAACATCCAGAGCTTGATCTGATAATAATCGAGAGTGGTGGTGATAATATTACCACCACGTTTAGTCCGCGGCTTGCAGACTATTTCATATACATAATTGATGTGGCAGGCGGCGACAAGTATCCAAGAAAGGGCGGGCTGGGAATAGAGAGCTGCGACCTGCTTGTAATCAACAAGACAGACCTGGCCCCGCTGGTGGGCGCAAGCCTCGAGATAATGAAAGACGATGCGCAAAGAATCAGGGGGAAGAGGCCGTTTGTATTTGTTAACTGTATGACAGATGAGGGGGTTGGTACGGTGGCAGGGCGCATCATACATGATGTTCTGTTTGATTCGGAGAAGGCATGAACAGGCAAGAGTTTTATGCCCCGCTGCATGTTCCGCCACAGATCAGTGCGTTTGACTCTGAGACAAGGCAGCTTGGCGTGGGCAAGTCCGGCAAGAACGGCCTGCTGCAGATAAAGCTCCGGCGCGACTCTGAGGAGACGGTACTAGCAGACGCGTACTCGGAGATTCCGCTGCACATCCAGAGGGTGCTGCGATGCGGTGATTCGCTTGCATACTTGTACATGGTGTCAGCATCAGGCGGCATACTCCAGGGGGACAGGTATAGAATTGACATCAATATGGAAGAGGATTCAAGGGCCCATGTTACCACCCAGGGGGCCACGCGGATATACAGCATGGATTCCAACTGTGCAACCCAGGTGGTAAATGTAAGGCTGGAGAAGGGCGCGTACCTAGAGCTCGTACCAGACCAGATAATCCCGTACAGGGACTCGCGGTTCTACCAAGAGACATCCCTTGATGTACACAGCGAATCAACCATGGTATACTCTGAGATGCTCGCACCAGGCAGGGTAGGCATGGGAGAGTCGTTCCAGTATGACGCGTGCTGCCTAAAGATGACTGCCAGGGATCAGCACGGGACATACAGGATGACTGACTCTGCATGCATCGAGCCAAAAAAGCGCAAGATGCAGGGATTTGGGGTGATGGGAGAGTATGACATTGTGGGAACCGTGTACATTCTGACTCCTGCCAGGTACGTTTCAGAGCTGTGCGAAAAAGTCAACTTGATTCTTGCAGACAGGGGGATCTTTGGTGGTGCCACCATTACCAGAAATGATGCAGGAGTGCTTGTGCGGATACTTGGAGACAGGACAGAGAAGATAAGGGATGCAGTCCTTGGAGTGGCAGGCGCCGTCCGGGAGAGCGTGATTGGCGTGCCGTTCTCAGAGATTAGAAAGTCATAGATTGAATTCGAGATTCACAAATAGTATAGTCTGCAAGGACGCATATAAAAAATTTCTTGCCGCATCAAGGCATATCTTACAATCTGCCATGTAAGAGTATGATCTGGATAGAGTACAGGATAAGGCTGGCTGGAAAAATGAGATCCTCGATACTTGGATTTGATCGCTTTCATGAGAGGGACTTTGATGTACTGTATCATAATGTGAGCCATATGATCAGGAAAAGGGCGCTCATCAGCCTGGGGCAGCTTGCAGTATACTGCGGACACTATATTGCAGAGTCACTACGATCAGAGGGCCATGTGCAAGAGATAACAGAAAAGGTCAAAAGTGTCAGGACGTACTGCAGGGAGCTTGATGATGCAGAACAGATAAGCTTTGGCGTCATGATAGACTCTTTGCCACGGAGGGTGTTTTTTGTGCCGCTTGCCAGATAGAAATTAGGCACCACACTGATACATTATACAAGCGTGACAGGCACTGTGGCATGCTCGAGCACCTGTCCTGAGACGTGCCCGAGATTTTTTGTTCTTCCAAGACCTGTCCGTCCCATTACTATGAGGTTGACGCCAAGACTCTTGGCAGTCTCTGCAATCTTTTTTGGAGGATCGCCGAGCTTTACAATCCTGGTATAACCGCGCATCTGCTTGGGCACCACCACGCTCCTCAGAATCAGCCTTCCCTCCTCCTGCATCTGAGAGGTAAGCTCCTCGTCCATGTTCTCGTCTTCGGACCACTCCATGACGTGTAGTAGATAAATGTGAACCTGCGAGCCGCGAAACATATAGTTGGCACCGTTGAGCGCCTGGAGCGATCTTGCCGAGCCGTCGACTGGCACGAGGATCTTCATTACCGGCATGTTATTTTCAATCTGGTCGTCATACTCTGCAGATTCTGCTGCGCGCTGAATTATCTTGCCCAAGCTGGTTCGAGCCTCGATGAGCGGCAAAAATATGGTTACAGCAGCAGCCCCGGATGCCCACACCACTGCAAGAAACACCCACGCAGTAAAGGCCTCTAGATTCAAGACAAACTCTGTCAGATACATCGACATGGGCCAGATTACCACTAGAAACAGCGATATCCCAAGTCCTACCCTCTTGCAGAATGTAGATGCCCGGGCCAAAAGCTCCTCGTCTGTGTCGCGCTTTATCATCGAACGGACACGGTCATCAACTAGGAGTATCTTTTGCTTTAGCACGCGAAAGTCAAAGTTTTCAGGTACTATCAAGCTGCCAAGCAGTGTGATTATCAGGCTGACGCCGATCGAGGCGACATTACCTGCAAGAAGCGGGATTACATTTCCAGTAGTGCTGACTGTAATTGCCCCGTACATTGCAAAAGCAGTCAGAAACCATGCCGCAATTCCTGATGCCAGTCCGGTTATGGCAGCAGCCGTAGCTGCCACCCTGTTTGTCCTTTTCCACAGGATGGCAAATGATATGGGGGCTACTGCCGAGCCTATGAGTATGCCCATTGTGAGGTAGACGTACTGGAGGCTGACTCCAAACTGGAACAATAATAATGCAAGCAGACCCATTCCAAGCCCGAACCCGATGATTGTAAACCTGGACATCCTCATCAGCTCCCTGCCTGATGCTGACGGTTTGAGATAGGTGCGGAACACGTCATAGGTGACAAGCGATGAGACACTTACCAGTTGCGAGGAGCCTGCTGCGACTACTGCAGTAAAGACGATTGTGAGTATGAGTACTGCCCCTAGATCCCCCATCAGGTAGGCAGCCGTAGTGGGAGCCACTAATCCCAGACCTATCTGATCTTCTGTGAGTGTCACCCCCGTTGCCACTGCCGCAAGCCCCAGCGAGGTCGCAAGTGTGAACGGTATTGCAAACCATGCCAGTCCCCCTATGATGAATCCTCCAGTGGCAGCCCTGGGCCTAGAAGCTATTGCGCGCTGCCAGTACGACTGGTCTACAAAGACTGTTCCAAAGTTTCCCACAATATTGATGATGCCAAATATGAGGGCGCCAACTGATGCAAGGGTGAGATACGTTCCCAGCGCGTTGCCATCTACAGGCCGGAGCACTGATGCCTCTGTAAGTTTCTCATACATGCCAGAAATTCCTCCAATGTCAGGACTTGCAAAGTAAATCACACCTACAAATATCAGCACCACTACAAAGATGAATCCGGTATTGAGATATTCTGCAAAAAACGTCGCCTTTAGTCCACCAAATACAGTATACACTACTATTCCAAGCGGTATGAGAAATGCAGCTATCGCAATATCTACCCCTGTAAGCGAGTTTACCACTGCCACCCCTCCTAGCACCAGCATTGCAGTAACTATGGTGTTTGTCATGAGTCCAAAGAACAAGAACACCTTGTGCGGATGCCTGCCAAACCGCGCATATAGCATCTCTGGGAACGTGTGTGTCATTGGCGCCTTGCGCTTTAGCTCTATTGCTAGTATCGAGAAGAGTATCACCTGGATTGAAGCACCTGCGGCATACCAAAAGGAGCCGCCGATGCCAAACTCGTATGTCACAGTAGATGACTGGAGAAGCGTGGCAGCCCACGTCCATGCAGAGACTATGGAGGATGCGATGAGTCCGGTCTTTATGGTGCGGCCCGCAGTATAGAACCACTCAAAGGTCTTGCGGGTTCCAAGCCACTTTGTCTCTGCCTTTACCATCAGGGTGACTGCCAGGGCAAGGATCAGGCTGACTCCTATCAGTACCACATACCCGACGTTTTCTGGCAGAATGGAATCCACGGGTATGTGAAGGTCTTGTCTTGTATTAAAAGACCGATCCTTCAGATATGAGGCCTTCAAAAGGATATTAATTAGAACGTGGCAGTTATTACATGGTAGACAAGATAGACGAGCTGATAATATCAGGACTGAGCCACAACTCAAAGCAGGGCACCTTTGAGATGTGGGATTTTTTGAAGGGATTTGGATGCAACATTACACAAGAGGAGATCGAGTCGAGAATATCTGTTCTAGAAGAAGATGGAGTGATCAAAAACTATACCATATCTGTGGACTCGAACAAGATTCCGGCCCGGGTCATACGAGTGGACCTAGTTACGTTTCGCACCTCGCAGGCGCTTCCAAAGAGGCTCGAGGGATTAAAAAAGTACCTCAATGATGCCCCGTTTGTCGTGTTCTCTGGCAGGACGCGCGGAGGATATGACTGGATTACCGTAAAGTCGTTTCTCTCAAACGAGATGGCAGACGAGGAAAACGACATTTACCGGAACCTGTTTGGAGATATAATTCAGGTGTACGAGGTCTATGACTTTTTGCCCCAGACAGAGGCATCGCTTGCGGGACTGACATACACAGAGTCAGAGTACAAGCAGTTCCTAAAGGAATGGGCCCCGCCATTTATTGGAAAATAAAGACTATCTGGGACATATTTTCTTGCAGTGTATCGCGTCATCTATCATTGAATGGACTACTCTTCTCTGCTTCATCAGAAATTCCACCACCTCGGCCCGCCTTGCAAGAGGTATCTTGTGCGCCTCGCCAATGAGGTCGTCGATCCGTGACAGCGTCACCTTTAGTGCAAGCGAGTCTTTTTGCATGATGGAAGCTTCTTTTGACCTTGATTCTTTTTTGTAGCCGTACTCGTCCCGGGAGATTCGATGCTTTATCTGGCGTATCTGTCTTATGGTAAGGTCGTTTTCTATTATCTCATCAACAAGGCCGGTCTTGGCTTCAGGGTCGAGCGCAGTGACCTCGATTGCCTGGCTGACACTAAGGCGGCGGCTTGCAATCTCTTTTTTAATATCAGAGGATAAATTGAGAAGCTGCATCCGGTGTGTTATGTAGTTGTTGCTCTTGCCTATCTTTTCGGCCAGATCGTCTACGCCTCCCCATCCAAAGTCCACCACGTATTTCTGGTAGGCCTCTGCCTCTTCGAGCGGATCCATCGACTTTCGTTGCAGGTTCTCTGTAAGCTGGATCTCGTATGCCTGCTTGTCTGAAAACTCGCGTATCTTGCACGGAATAAACCGCCACCTGAGGCCCTTGCATGCTTGAAACCGCCTGTGGCCTGCCACGATCTCAAAGCCGCGCTCTAGCGGTCTGACAACTATTGGCTGCAGCAGACCGTGCGCCCTTATGCTTGTCTTGAGGTTTGCAGACTGCGAGTCCTTGGCATCGTACCTTACCGGGAACTTTGATGGCCTGATCATTCGCAGCTCGATTGGCTCTACTATCGAATTGTCATAGACATCCATCCAAATACAGGCACCGAATCAAGTATTTATCAATTATCATAAAATTGTGTAAATTTTTCAAAAAAATACCTACAATATTGAAAATAAGTTCAAAGCATCAAAACATCCCTATT
>RHFD01000103.1 GCA_003724325.1 Nitrosopumilus sp. D6
AACTATGATGAAAAATACAGGGGAGCAGGATCTGCGCTCATAAATGTAGGATCAGGCAGTGCCAATGTACAGACTCCAACTATACAAGCAGACGTACCTACACCTGCAACGCAGACTTTGATCCCGAGCTGGATAAAGACAAACGCCGGATGGTGGGCAGAAGGCAATCTTGATGATGCATCCTTTGTAAGCGGAATACAGTTTCTAATTCAAGAGGGAGTACTGAATGTACCGCCCACTACACAGGGTACAGGCTCTGGTGAGATCCCGTCGTGGATAAAAGAGAGCGCAGGCTGGTGGGCAGAGGGAATAGTTGATGATACCTCTTTCATACAGGGGCTCCAGTTTTTAATCAAGGAGGGAATACTACAGCTTGATTCATAGGTTTTTAAGCTGATTCTGCGAGGTTGTACACATGAAAGACATTAACGATATCATGCCAAAGATTCCAGACATGAAATGGGGCGCCCTGATGAACAGGCCTCCCACCCACAGCAAGGTAGAAGAGATGAACAAGATATTTCCAGGCAATGGTAAATGGCACACGGTCTTTGAAGAGCCAGACCAGATGATAATAGACGGCAAGACAGTCCGCAAAAAGGATCCCTCAAAGTGGACATAGATTGAAGCGCCTCTTGCTAGTAGTACTAGTATTGTCTGTTGTAATTACCACATATGCGTACGGGCACGGAAACGCAAGCGAGACAGTCGGTCCTGTAAGTATAAACGGCAAGAGTGTCTCGCTAGAGATCTCCTCGTCTGCAAACGATCCCGAGCTTGCAGGAGACAGGCAGATATCCATCTCACTGCTAAACCATGACACAAAGGTGACCCTGCGCGATGTCACATTTATGATACACGCAGAGCGCGGTAACGAGTTTCTATTTGACCGGCAGTTTGACGCAGAGCACGGTTTTGTCGTGTTTAATTTCATATCCGGCATGAATCCTGTCACCATAACAGAGGAGCAAGGCAGCAATTTTTTTACCTCGCTGCTGGGATTTGACAGCAGGCTTGTGCACATAAGCGGGGAAAACCTTGCAGAAGGAGGCCTGTACAAGTTTACAGTAACGGTGCTTGAAATGGAGGGCTCTCCACTTGTGACTCCAGAGGTGTTTAGTGCAGGAGTCTCGATATCACAGGCTACAAGGCACCACATCGACGATCCAAACTATGGCAGCCAGTACATTGATGTAATCACATACTATGATGCGATATCTGACTTTGCATACGATCCATACTCGCGAGAAATAACATACAACATGCCCTTTGAGTGGAGCGAGGAGAACATAAACCAGACACTCGTAGTGCATCAGGAATTCACAGTATCGCGGGAATTCGGAGACATGCTTGCATCCGGGTTTGTAATGTATGTAAATGACATACGACTCTCTGATGATGTAGTAATCATTGATGACTTTTCTCCTGACGGCAGGACAGTCCACTTTACCATATTCCGGCAGGAACTGCTCAAGATATTGCACGAGACCGGTACAGACGGAATGAGCTTTGTAATACGGCCTGACCGCGACCATGTCCGCCAGAGCGCAGTAACAGATAATGGCCAGTTCCGCATCTATGCACGCACTGACGGCCTCGAATCAGGAGAAGAGGCGCGCCTCACATTTGATGTCACAGACGTGTTTCTCCGGGACGCGCCAATAGCTGCAAGCTATGATCTCTCAATATCACAGGCAGACAAAACAATCCACGAGCAGTCAGGTACTAGTACTGACTCTAAATCACAGCACAACACTGCAGAGTTTTCCATCCCTGCTGACGTGACTGGAATCATACATCTTGGAATAAAGCTTGATGATAATGAGCGCGCTACTGTAATGATCCCAATGATAGTTGACCGCGCAGTCCCAATCCCGGATCACATACGCAGCACGGCGCAGCTGTGGTCTCAAGATGAGATAAATGACGACTCTTTCCTGCAAGTCGCAAGATATCTTGCCGATACCTCGCTTGATGCAGACATTATACGCGCGCCATCATGGCTAAAGCATGCGGCCGGAGCGTGGGCATCAGGCGAGATTGGCGACTCTGAATTCCTTAAAATCCTCGAATTCCTAATCAGTAGGGGAGTCATGTCCTAAATATTATTATACAAACATACAGCCCATACATCTAGTGCTTCCATTACGCGACGAAAACCCGCATCCTCCAGGATTCAGGCCACAGGTCACCTATGCGCTAATTGCAATCAACGCAGTCGTATTCTTACTACAGGTATTATACACAGGACAGCTCTTTGACTTTACTAACAATAATGCATTTGTAATGTTTTACGAGTGGGGCGCCGTACCAAACTGCGTAAATGGCGCGTCTTTTTCTAATATTGAGGGCTTTAAACTAGAGTGCCCTAGCAACCCGCTGCTGACTCTTCTAAGCTCTACATTTATGCACGGCGGCCTGATGCACCTGGGGGGAAACCTGCTGTTTTTGTGGATCTTTGGGGACAATATAGAGCAAAAGTTTGGCAGGATAAAGTATCTTGGCATATACCTGGCATGGGGGATTGGCGCGGGACTCGTCCACATACTTGGGGACACATCTAGCACCATTCCTGCAGTGGGCGCATCGGGCGCCATTTCAGGTGTGCTTGGCGCATACCTTGTAATGTTTCCGCGCGCACGAATCCAGACGTTTTTGATGCTGGGCTTTTTCTGGCGCATGATGCACATACAGGCAATGTGGTTTCTGCCATTCTGGCTAGTGTTTCAAAACCTGCTGCCATTTTTTGTAGGTGGATTCGGAGTCGCCGGAGGCGGAGTAGCATATCTTGCGCACATTGGAGGATTTGCCCTGGGACTGGGAAGCGGCTTTATCTACAAAAAGATGCACAGCTCTGAATCCATGTACGGTACTAGGTACGGCTACCGGCCCGACTATTGAAATAAATCCCCCCACATACTACATCATAACATGCCGCTGATCACAGTATCAATGTATCCGGGCAGGACACAAGAGCAAAAGACAAGGTACGCGCAGGCCATAACAGAGTCCGCAGTAGAGATTCTAAAGACAAAAAAAGAGCACGTCATAGTAGTCTTTGAGGACAAGCCGCGCGAAAACTGGTTCCTTGCAGGAAGCCAGCTCTGAGACGACCGGTTTTTATTGTCATGCACGCAATGCGTGGCATGAAAGCTGCCATAATCCAGATGCAGGCATCCACTGACAAGGACAAAAACCTGGATCGCATACTCGCATACATTGCGCGCGCCGCATCAAGGGGGGCTGCACTGTGCGCATTTCCAGAGTTCATGATGTTTTACACTACATCATCGCAGACGCCCCGGCAGCTTGCGTCACTTGCAGAGCCGATCACAGGAGACTTTGTAAATAGTATTGCAGCTGCTGCAAAAGAGCACCGCATCGAGGTAATAGGCTCGTTTTACGAAAAGAGCAAAAAAAAAGACCGCGTGTATGACACGTGCTTTATTGCAGGTAGGACGGGCAGGATACTCTCAAAGTATCAAAAGATACACCTGTATGACGCGCTCGGCTTTCGCGAGTCTGCCAAGCTTGCGGCAGGATCCCGCCTTTCCAGACCCGTAAACACCTCGCTTGGAAAGACAGGCATGATGATCTGCTATGACTTGCGTTTTCCAGAGGTGTCGCGCTCACTTGCAACTGCCGGCTCGGGGGTGCTAGTGGCCCCGTCTGCATGGGTGCGTGGCCCGCTAAAAGAGGAGCACTGGATTACGATAAACAGGACGCGCGCAATAGAGAACGGCTGCTATGTGATTGCACCAGACCAGGTGGGAAACATTTACTGTGGGCGCTCACTTGCAGTGGATCCGTACGGCAGGATACTAGTTGATATGAAAAAGCGGCGTGCAATGAGCTTGGTGGAAGTTGATCCCGGAATAATCAAAAAGACGCGGCGCGCGCTGCCGCTTCTTGCAAACAGACGGCCTGCAGCATACAAGTTCTAATCCCTGCTCTTGCATGTAAAGTTCGAGCACTGCCTGCTCCACTTTTGCTTGCGCGAGTAGCGAAATATGACCTCGGGCCACCCACACTCCATACACGGCGTCTTTGTGGCGCGCAGCCTGGCCCTCTGTAACAGTGGTGATGATGCCTTGCATCCGCCGTAATAGTTCGAGCATCCCATAAACCGCTTTCTTGTAGTTGGAGATCTTATCACCATCAGCTCGCCTATTTTGCAGCTCGGACACGGAACGAGGCCGTCTTTTGGAGAGTTTGTACCAAGAATCATGTACTTTTTGCTTTTTGCAGACCACGACAGGTATCCGTTCCCGTCTAGATACTGGACTATCTCCTTTTTGAACACGGCAGTCCTTGACTTTGTAGTTTTCACAAAATGTCTTTGCATGTCCTTTGCCATGACACTCCTACTAAAACGATTTTTATAGGGACTTGGGTCAGCTTGATTTGTGAAAAAGGTTTGTGTACTTGGTGCCGGCAGCACCAAATACGGCAAGTTATCTGATAGTATCGCCGATATAGCAACCCAGGCATCTGTATCTGCCATTGAAAGCGCCAAAATAAGCCCAAAAGAGGTGGATTTCTCATACATTGCAAACGTGTTTGGCATTGCAGACAAGCAGGTGCACCTCGGGCCGGTCCTGATGAGCAACCTAGGCATATCTGAAACGCCGTCACTTTCCATCGAGTCTGCCTGCGGCAGCGGCTCGGTCGCGTTTCATGAGGCGTGGGCAAAAGTGGCAGGCGGCCATTGTGACTGCGTGGTGGCCACCGGGGTTGAAAAGGTGACGCACACGGGAACAGAATGGACTACCACCTATTTTGCATACTGCTCGGACTTTTACTATGAGGGACAGGCAGGCGCGTCGTTTCCCGGACTGTTTGCATCCATGGCAAGGGCATACATCTCTGAATTTGACGCAACAGAAGAAGACTTTGCAATGGTGGCAGTAAAAAACCACGACAACGGAATACTCAATCCAAAAGCTCACCTGCAAAAAAAGATCACAGTAGATGACGTAATGAACTCTGCAGTGGTTGCAAGCCCGCTAAAGCTGTACGACTGCTGCCCGTTCTCTGATGGCGCAAGCTCTGTGATACTGTGCTCTGAAGAGTTTGCAAGGGCGCACGGAGGCAATTACATCGAGGTTATCGGCTCCGGACGCGGGGGATCCTCGTCTGCACTGCAGGGACGCGAGCACATGACTACCATACCTAGCACAAAGATTGCATCAAAACAGGCATACGAGATGGCGGGAATATCCCCAAAGGACGTGGACTTTGCAGAGGTGCATGACTGTTTTACAATTGCAGAGATAGTAGACATTGAGGACCTCGGATTCTTTGAAAAGGGCGCCGGCATAAAGGCCGTGCGCGAGGGGCGTACAAAGCTCAACTCTGATATTTCAATTAACCCTTCTGGCGGTTTAAAGTCAAAGGGCCATCCTATCGGGGCCACGGGAATAGGGCAGGTCGTAGAGGTCTACGACCAGCTTACCGGGGCTGCCGGCGCGCGCACAGTAAAGGACGCAAAGATAGGACTGACCCATAATTTTGGCGCGACCGGTGCAAGCTGCGCAGTAAATCTATTTGCAAGTGTGTAAAATGTCTGTCAAGGAAAAACTCACAGAAAACGCCAAACTCGGCAAGTTTCTTGCGCACAAGTGCGCAAAGTGCGGTCATCTGCATCTGTCGACGGTTTATTTCTGCCAAAAGTGCGGCAACAGGGGGGCCGAAGAGGTAATACTTGAAGGGGCGGGCTCGATAGCCACATACACCATAATTACCGTGCCTCCTGCAGGATTTGAAAAGTTTACACCGTACGCCTTTGTAGTGCTCAAGCTAGACGGGGCGGATCTGAGGATATCTGGGTTCATGGGCGGGATCTCCACGCCTGAGGACCTGCCGATGGGGGCTAGGGCCAAAATAGCGGGCTTTGATGAGCGCGGAATCATCATCGAAAAGACCGTAAAATAATTTGCCTGACTTATTAAAAAAATCAGAACCGACTCTTAATTATTCCGCATCTCGTATGGCACTCATATGTCAGTAGAGATCACATGCGGCAAGTGCGGAGAAAAGATCACCTCGATGAAGATGCTAAAATCACTCAAGGATGCCATGAAACACTACGACGGCAAGTGTCCGTCATGCGGGCAAAAGCTCTCCACATCAGAGTTCTCCCTTGATGTCAAAGAGAACTAGGCCGCAGCTCAAACTGATCCCGGAATGTTATAATCACAGAAACGATCCCAGATCGCCCTGATCCCAGATCGCTCTACCACAGAAATGATCCCAGGTTATCTGGGAATCAGTCCCGAATATGACATATCCACAAGTCTTATTTACTCCCTACACGCTTGAAAAAATACATGGAGCAAAGCGAGGAGATTCCCGAAGCAAAGCGCGGCGGCATTATCCAATCCACCTCAAAGCGTGTCAGAATGATCTTCTCAGTCATGGCAAGCCCCAACAGGATTGACATCCTCAGAATCCTCAACTCAAAGGGTCCCCTGACCTATTCAGAGCTAAAGTCACTTGCCGGTTTTAAATCCAAAAAGGAGAGCGGCAAGTTTGCATACCACCTCCGCAAGCTGCTCAGGCAGTCACTTGTGGCGCTCAACAAGTCAGAAAGAAGGTATACCATTACCAACCTTGGCAAGCTGGTGCTGAGTCTTGCAAGGCAGATCGAGGAGAGATCCATAATAGAGAGCGGTAAAATGTACGTGAGGACATCACACGAATCCATTGAAGAATTCAACTCCCACAAGATAATCCAGTCGCTTGTACGCGAGGGAAGCCTCCCCCTAGAGCTGGCGCAAAAGATCACAGAAGAGGTCGAAAACAGGATCTACAAATACCAGACCACATACCTGACTGGCTCGCTGATCCGGGAGATGGTCAACTCTGTGCTAATAGAGCACGGCCATGAGGAATACAGGAACAAACTCGCACGCCTGGGCCTGCCTGTAAACGACGTGGTAGAGCTGCTCTCAAATCTTGATGATGTGGATAATGGGGCAGAAGGCCTGCTGTTTGGCACCGGTCAGAGGGTGTTTGCAGAGCATTTACTCACCAACACACTGCCAAAGGATGTGGCAGACTCGCATCTTTCAGGCGACTTGCACATTACCAATCCCGGGATCTGGTCAATGGTTCCAGATACCATATTTGTCGACATTCGGGATTTGGTAGAAAACGGAGTTGATCTTGGAGGCAAGTACCTTGATGTGTCAAGAATTCCCGCATCAAAGCAGCTTGACGAGGTTGCAAGCTCTATCTCTATTATAATGTCACTGCTCTCAAGAGAAGCCTCAAGGGAGATAGTTCTTGACGGTCTGGCTCCACTGCTCTCAAAATTCAAAATGCTTCCCGATCTCGAACAGCGACTCACAAACATGTTTGCAACTGCATCCACTGCGCCAAAGTACAACAAGGACAGCACCGCCGTATCTGTGCGCCTCCAGCTTGGATCAGATACAAAGATCATACACGCTATAATAACTGCATACAAAAACTACACAAGAATGACACCGGTTCCAAAGATCGGCCTGATAATAGATCATGAAAAGGGCAAGATTACCGACGTGTCTGGAGCAATATCAGAGATCATATCCATCGGAGGCCGGGTCACGTTTGCAAGGGGACAGATATCAAGCTCTGGAGTTACAAACGGATCTGTAAAGAGTGGTTCCCTTTCAATATCACTCGAGTCCGTATCAATAAACCTTCCAAGACTTGCATTTGAATCAAACAAGGACGAGACCTACTTTAGGGCGCGCCTTGCGTTACTGATGAAACCCACACTCGCCTCTATGGCAATACGCAAAAAAGACATTTCTGATCTCACTACACGTGGACTCAACCCCATACTTGCAAAGAGTACCCAGTACATGCAGCGCAGCTCCGTCTCACTTGCAATCAACCTGGTGGGACTCGGCGAGTCCGTCTTTAACATACTCGGATTCAAAGACGACAAGGACGGCCGCAACATACTCTACAAAGTGGTAGAGACTGCAGTCGATGTGGCGACAAAAAAGTCAAAGGAGCTCGGATACCCAGTCAACATATGCATGACAGACACCGAGGGCTCGGAGCGCTTTGCACGCCTTGACGGGGAAAAGTACGGCAAGAACTCTACTCTCAACTCGATGGAAGGCGATTCGTACTCGGAGGGCACAGTCTTGGATCCGGCAGAGGTGGCTAGTTATACTGCCAAAAGCGAGCCTGTGGCAGAGTGCACAAGGCTCTCAAAACTGCTCACGGGTGGCCTGCTTGTAAAGCTGGCATTTGGGGTCGATTCCACGCCTGCGCATATAAAAAAGACCATAGAAAAGACGGCCCTGCTGACTCCCGTATTCAGACCCTCAAAGACAGTAGCAATATGCGGCGAGTGCGGTTTCAAGGACGAACCCTTTGAGGAAAAGTGCCCCAAATGCAAGTCGCCGTATATCGTCTGAGATTCGCAGATATTGGATCTTTTGACACCTTGCAGATCTACCAGGATTGTATTTTACGATCAGATCCCGGGGGTGCGCCCATGTTGAATTTCACCAATCTGCGATCATCGCAGCTCGCAGAATCGATCAGGTCCGTTCTGATCCAAGTTGGAGCGGTGTCAATATTTTTGAACTTGAGATTCGATAAAAGTTGTGGAATCATTTATACCATCATGGATTCTAGGCTACTTGGGGAACTTCTGATTTGGAAAATTCACAGATAGAAAACGCTATTATCGAGATCCGGAAACGTAGCGGAGCCGTCACTACCTTTAACCGGGACAAAATCTCCAATGCCATATTCAAGGCACTGGCTGCCGCATCAAAGGGCAACCGCGAGCTGGCAGACCAGCTGGCAGACAAGGTAATAGACAGGCTGGTCACCGGGGGATTCTCTAGTACCAGGCAGCCCTCTGTGGAGGACATTCAGGACATGGTCGAATCGACTCTTATCGACAGCGGCCACAGCGACATTGCAAAAATATACATCGTGTACCGACACGAGAGACGCAAGCTCCGGGAGGAAAAGATGAAGGTGCTAAATCTAAAGACCATGGATCCCGTGTCCAAAAAGTTTGATCTCAACTGCCTGCGCGTCTTGGCATCAAGATATTTGATGAGAAACGGCAAGAACGAGATAACCGAATCTCCCACGCAGATGTTTGAACGGGTTGCAATTCTGGTGGGAATTGGAGACATGCTGTACGATCAAGAGCTCTTTGACAAGGCAGGAAGCTCACAGCAGGATGTCGCAGAGGCAAACCTCTATCTTGAAAAGCTTGACGCCTTTGACTACAAGTTCAAGATTGGTGACTATTATCTCAACAAATGGCACCTTCGATCACTTGTCAGCCACTATGTCACACTTGCAGATGGCAACCACATGAAGGTAAGCTTTAAGCAGCTGCTGACAATGCTTGCGGCAAAAAAATTAGACAAATATGCAGACAAGATTGAAGAATACTTTAACCTGATGGCATCGCAGGACTTTCTGCCAAACTCTCCTACAATGATGAATGCAGGAGGAAGACTTGGACAGCTATCCGCGTGCTTTGTACTGGCCATGGAGGATCACATGGAGCATATAATGAAGTCGACATCTGATGCGGCACTCATCTTCAAGTCGGGAGGCGGTGTCGGCATTAACTATTCGGATCTGCGTGAGGAGGGAGACATTGTGGCATCCACCTCTGGTGTGGCATCAGGTCCTGTCTCGTTTATGAATATAATCAATACCGTTACAGAGGTGGTAAAGCAGGGAGGCAAGAGACGCGGGGCCAACATGGGCATAATCGAGGCGTGGCATCCGGATGTGGAAAAATTCATCACAAACAAGACAGAGCCTGGCGTACTAGAGAACTTTAACGTAAGCGTGGGCATATGGGAGGACTTTTGGCACGCACTAGTAAACACGACTGACGGCAACTATGTGCTGCGCAGCCCCCGTGACAAGAGGCCGGTAAAAGAAGCCAACGCGCACCAGCTAATCGATCTGATTGCCCTGTCTGCCTGGAAGAGCGCAGAGCCGGGACTCATATTCTTTGATCAAATAAACAAGTACAACGTTTTTGCAAAGGCAAGACAGGCCCCGCTCCGGGCAACAAATCCATGCGGCGAGCAGAGCCTGTACCCGTACGAGTCGTGCAATCTAGGCTCGATAAACCTGGCAAACCTAGTAAAGAGACAGGCAGACGGAACCTATGAGTTTGACTGGCAGAGGTACGAGGAGACCATACGAAAGACCACTAGGTTCCTTGATAATATTATAGACGTGAATCACTATCCGGTACAAGAGATAGACAAGGCCTCAAAGGAGTCAAGAAGAATAGGACTGGGAGTGATGGGGGTTGCAGACCTGTTGTACCGGCTAAGGATCCCGTACAACTCAAAGGAGGGATACGAGCTCCAGTCAAAGCTTGCAGAAGCGCTCACGTACTATTCCATGGAGGAAAGTGTGGCCCTTGCAAAATCTCGCGGCGAGTTCCCACTGTGTCCAAAGACTGAATACCCAGAGGGAAAGATCCCAATATCTGGCTACTATGAGAGGCCAAAGGAGACGCACTCTTACGAGTGGGACGCGCTAATTGACAAGATCAAAAAATACGGAATCAGAAACGTGCTGACTACCACAGTAGCTCCTACTGGCACGTTATCCATGATTGCAGACTGCTCAAACGGAATGGAGCCTGCCTTTGCGCTCGTCTTTGAAAAGAGGGTGACAGTCGGGAGGTTTTTTTACACAAACAAGATAGTAGAGGAAGTTTTAAGGGAGAACGGTCTTTACAGCGACGAAATGATTGAAATGATTGCAGACAACTATGGCTCGCTCCGCGGACTTGAAGGGATCCCGCAGTGGATGCAGGACGTGTTTGTGACTGCAATGGACATACACTGGGCAGACCACCTGATGGCCCAGGGGGTGTGGCAGGACTGGATTGGAAACGCCATTGCAAAGACGATAAACATGCCATACGATGTGACTGCAGAGGACGTAAAGTCTGCATATCTGCTTGCACACGAGATAGGACTAAAGGGGATTACCGTGTACCGCGACGGCTCGAGGCACAAACAGGTGCTGCACATGACAAGTGACAATGCGCAAAAGACATTTGATGTGGCTCCAAGCCGCATGATCACAGAGTACATCAAAAACAACATTACAAACTCGTACATAAAGTCACAAGTCAACACGGCGCTGGCGCTAAAGGTGCACGACGAGGAGATAAAGGTAGAACCTGTAAAGCAAGAGGAGATACCAGAAGATCACCTGTGTCCCACCTGCAAAAACGCGCTTGTATTTGTAGAAGGGTGCAGCATTTGCATCGAGTGCGGCTATAGCGGCTGTACGTCCGGATAATCATAACTTTTTTAGTCACATGTGCATTTTGGCCTGTATGAACGTAAAAATCATA
>RHFD01000073.1 GCA_003724325.1 Nitrosopumilus sp. D6
GTACGTATGATGAAAGAATCAAGATTATGAAGAGTAATAGATAATGTCTGCGAGACTGTAATGGCATCAATTCATTGCACCTCGAAACTCGATAAACTTGGAGTTTTTTCCATGTACCCTCCCACATCTCCTCGATGATTTTAAAGGCCTCGCACAATTCTCATGTGTGGCCATGTACCATCTGGCTTGCATGTGATTCTGCAGCCTTGCTTGTGATATGTCGTGGCAACTATCTGCACATTCTCCCATTATGTCCTGTATGGAACTATCATTGTATAAACAAATCGTATATTCCAAATTGTTGGAATGAAATTTTGAGGTTTTTGAGAAGGTCGCAAAATCACTGGTTTTTCCAACATGCCGCAGGTGCCGTGCCGGTTGGAGGCATCACAAGGGAGAGAACCGCAGACAGGAGGTTTGTGGGCATCTGCATGGCTCTGGCAGGATTCATGTTTTTGTGAGCCGATTTCATATCCGAGATGTCGCAGCATTGCCCTGTATGGCAGGCAGAGTCATGGAAAGGCCAGGGGTAATCCTAGCACACAAAAAACTGGCTAAAAATCATTCACAAGATCAGCTTCTAGAATTCATAATAACTTTTTATTCCAAAGGGGAAAAGAGATCATAGTATGTTTGAAAAGTACAAAAAAGATGAAGGCGGCGAGATGACAGAGGAGCGAGCCCAGCCCGAGGCTTCAGAGCCAGTCACCAATACCGGAAGCGAGATAGGTATAGGGGGGCTGATGGGAAAACGGGCAAAGCTTGAAGAAGCAATTGATTACGTGGGTCTGATGATAAAGAATCTAAAGGACAAGCGGACCGTGCTTGAAAAAGACATTGAAAAAGAGTCCGTCGATATCAAAAACCTCAAGGAAAAGCTGCAAAAGGTCAACGAGTACATTGAAGAAGAGAGCAGGGGGATTGGCGAGCTTGCAAGCAAGAGAAAGCGTGTGGAGGGCGAGGCAGACGAGGTGGGTAATATGATTAATAATCTAAGAGAAAAGCTCTCAGGAGTAGACAGGGTAATTGACGACGAGGGCAACATTGTAAAGAGAATCAAAGATTCAAAAGAATCGTCAAACAGTTAGAGGAATTTTGCAGTCGACGTGGCTTCCTGAGTATCAGTAGGTACCGAAGGGAACATTTGTCCTGCAGAACTCTCTGCTACTGCAGATGCCTCTTGGAGTATCTTGTCGGATTCAGCGTTTGTAGTCTCGTCGAGTCCGAATGCGGCATCACCTGAAAAGCTCTCAGTCATGAATCCGCCTAGCATCTCTGCCATCTGGCCTATCTCCTGCTCTGCTCCGGGCATTATCTTTCCGAGGGAAGACTTTAGGTTCTTCATCAGACCCATGGTAGGCATGATTGCAACGACTGTATCACCGAGGTCGCTGCAGGTGGTAAGTCGCAGCTCGATCTGCTCTAGCGCAACCCTTGCGCTGCTAAGAATCCTGGTAACCTTTCTTACTTCTGCGAGTTCGTTTCCGAGCACCTTGCTTGCCTGCGTGTCGTGCTTTTGGGTGGCCTCTACAATCCTCTGGAACAGCTTTGCGTCACGTTCCTGCAGGTTTGTAATCATGGAATCAAGTTTTTTTATCTGCGTCTGCAGTCTCTTAATCCCCTCTTGTACGCGTGGCTTTAGCGGGCCCTTTGGCTTGATGGTGTCTGAAATCCTTTCAGTGACGCTCTGTTGAGGCTGTTTTGCCCATCTCTCGCCTAGTTTTGCCATGAGTTGGATTATGCGATTAATACTTAATCCCGGGTGTAAAGATTGCTTGGCTTTGAATAAAATTTTACTAACAAGACCCCGAGGCACGATTCGGGGAGTATCTCTTGGATAGCGTGATCCCGGGATCGAAAGAGTCTAAAACCTGCCCCTCGTGCTAGATTCGTGCGCGGACCCTTTGCCTTTGACCTGCCTCCAAAGTCCAAAAGACTCACAGATAGGGAATACGTAGACCTAGTTAATAGAATCCGGGGCAACTTTATCAGTTATGTGGCAGTGCTTGACTCTTCGCTCACCATGATAATCACGGATTTTTTCCTCCGGGACAAGCAGGAGATCGCCCTCTGGGCAGGTACCGTTATGGATGATGAAAGGGCATCATTTGGCACAAAAAGCATCTGGTTCTCCAAGATAATCGGCAATCATCCAGCCTTTAAAAGCAGGATTGACAAGGAGACGAGAAAAAAGATCAGCAGCAGGCTCTCAAAGATCAGAACCCTACGAAACGAATTTGCCCACAACTATGCATACAACAAGCAGGTCTCTCCCCGGGATGTTGCAGACAGGGTCATAACACTCTATGATTTTGAACAAGGCATCACAAAGCCGAAAAAATTCAAGATGAGTGAGATTATGGCACTAATTGATGATCCCTGGCTGCCAAAGCACATTGAAAGGGTGACTGCCCTGTGCAGAAAAATCCGGGAGAACGGCACGTATTAGAAATCTATTTTTACAATATCTGCCAAGGCATACATGTGAACAAGGCAATCCTGGGCGGAATGGTAATAGTTGCCATACTCGTGCTGGTACTTTTACTCGCGCTGACATCTTCAACTGACCTGCAAAAAAAAGACGTGGTGTTTCATGCCACCCTTGCAGATCCAAAATTGTACCAGAACGGGGTGTTTACCGATACGTTTGAAGCCGACGCGGGAACGTACCACTTTAGATTCGTCCCAAACGGAAGCAGTCCTGAGACACTGTCCATAACTCTTGCAGGCAGTTCCATGGAATTCTCACAAGACTTTGTCCTTGTTGGCACAAAGGCAGAGACTGCAGAGTACTATACCTGGAAGTATGACGGCAGAGATACGATAACTGTTCCAGAGACACAAGAGATCACAATTGCCATCAACCCAAACGGAAACATACTAGGTTCTGTATCAGTCGATATCCTAGGAGATTAAAAATGGCGAAACCCCTTTGTTACAGAACATTGAGAGATTTCCTCTCACTCTCAGAGCGTTGTACGCCTGATTACCTTTTTCGTTCTGCGGGGTCACGCAATCCTAGTCGATAGGAATTATACCCTTCGGCATTATTTAGTATAGGAACTTTGAGTATTTAATATTTTGCATGAAGAATTATAATTTTTCATGCCATTTGTTGAAATATTTTGTGCCTGACTGATCCAATCGATCTATAAATTACGAATTTACACGCAGAGGGTATTGGGACTCTCAGGTAAGACTGCCATTGTAACAGGAGGCAGCAGGGGCATCGGGCTTGCGATAGCCGGAATACTTGCAGAGAATGGGGCAGATGTAATAGTTACAGCAAGGGATCAGAACCGTCTCAAAGAGGCCGCATCTGGGATCGGCGCAGTAGGCATTGCAGCAGATATCCGGGACTCTGATGCAGTCAGAAACGTGGTAAGAGAGGCAGCCGGCAGATCCGGGAGGATTGACATTCTAGTTAATAATGCCGGAATATTTCCGGGGATTAAAAAACTGCACGAGATAAAAGAAGACGAGTGGAGTGACGTGTTGGATGTAAACCTTACCGGGCAGTTCCGGTTTACAAGGGAGGCCATCCCCCACATGAGCAACGGCGGCGTCATACTCAACATATCCTCTGATGCGGGACTAAAGGCGTACCAGGGGTTCAATGCCGACGCGTATAGCGCATCAAAGGCGGCGCTAATAGCGCTCACAAGGTGCTGGGCCCTCGAGTATGCCGCAGACGGGATCAGGGTCAACTGTATATGTCCCGGGGTGGTAGAGACTGACATGACGAGGCCGTTTCTAAGGACGCAAAAGAACCGGGAGTTCATCGAGGCAGACCATCCGATAGGCAGGATTGGCATGCCAAAAGATATCGCAAGGGCGGCGCTGCACCTAGTAAGTGATGATTCGTCGTGGACTACAGGAGCAGTGCTTGCAGTAGACGGGGGCGAATCAATAAAATGAATCCGCATGAATTTAATAGATTGGCAGGAGACATGGCATTATGAGTGATAGAAAATCAAAGGCAAAGCTGATAGTTCTCCTCGGGGCAATCTGGGTGATCATTACCCTGCCCCTGCCGTGGCTGATAAACAACCCAGAGGTATCAGAGTCCCAGTTCAATACGATACTGGGGATTGTTGGAGTCATGAGCATACCGTTTATCGTACTGGGTGTGGTGTGGACCCTAAAGCCGGAACTTACCACATAGGTGGAGTAATTGCAGGACATACCCATACCAGACAGGATGCCCGAGCTGGATGTAGCAATCGAGGCCGCAGTCAGGGCAGGGGAGTCGATACTAGAGATATACCGGGGTGACTTTGAATCATACAAGAAAAGTGATGACTCACCAGTCACTGATGCCGACCTGGAGAGCAACCGCATAATCAAGGGGATTCTGGGGACTGGCCATGCCATTCTCTCAGAGGAGGATACAGATTCCAAGTCCAGACTCTCAAGTGGTACGGTCTGGATTGTAGATCCGCTTGATGGCACATCTGACTTTGTAGACAGGACCGGCGAGTTTACAGTCATGATTGCCCTGGTGCAAGATGGCAGTCCTGTACTGGGTGTGATCGGGTGGCCTACTGAGGGGAAGTTGTTTGTGGCGCAAAAAGGGCGCGGCGCATTCAGGTGGTCTGGCAAGTGGGACAGGATCTCTGTGACACAGACTGTAGATCCTGCAAGATGCCGCGCCATCGGCTCAAGGCACCACCTGTCTGATGCAGACAGGTCCTTTATCAAATCACTTGGAATGAGCTTTGCAAGTATTGGCAGCTCGCTCAAGGTTGCAAGGATTAGCTCTGGTGAGGCAGAGGCATACATTACCACCACTAACAAGATGAAGGAGTGGGATACTGCTGCCTCGTACTGTATAATTACAGAGGCAGGCGGCAAGATGACTGACATGAACGGAGGTCACCTAGTATACAACAAGGCAGATGTGATCCACCATGACGGAATACTTGTGACAAACGGCGCGATTCATGATATCATTCTCTCAGAGTTTAAAAAAAAATCTCGTAAATACTGATGAACCAGAAATGTAATCCCGGGATCGAGTTTGGTTCCAATATGGAAACTCGGATGTGGAGTGGTAGGTTTTTAGATTTTGTTTTTAATCAGGCTCTGAGATCACACCAAGCTCTTTGATCTCAGAAAGTCTCTTATCTTGTCTGCGCTCTCTGAGGGCGGCTCGTGTTCTGTGTCTATTGTGAGATCTGCGTTTTCTGGGGCC
>RHFD01000094.1 GCA_003724325.1 Nitrosopumilus sp. D6
CCAAACTCTGGAATCACATAGGTGCCAATTACTTCTATCTGCTCCGTGCCTGCCTGGAACATTACTGTCACCTTGTTTCCGTCGATCTCGGCATCATTTGACTCTTCTCCGTCTACTAGTACCAGCCATATTCCATCCTGAACTGACTTTGATGGGTTTATAGTCAGTATGCCGTCGTCTGTAGATTCAATGTTGATGACAATTGATTTGTCCTTTATGTTGATGAATGCGCCAGTCACCGTTCCGCCCGAGATGGTATATGGTACGCACTGCTCACTTGCAGTTATCTCGTTGTCATCGCACACTATTGGTTTTTCCGTGGGTGTTGAGAACACTGGTTCGTATGAGATTCCACCGGTCAGTTCTACTTTGATCTTGTTGCTAGCGCTGCCATAGTTTACCTGAATTGTATAAGTTCCATCATACTTCCAATTTGCTCCTGCAGTCTTCAAGGGCACTTCAAAACTACCATCGTCTGCAATATTATCAGGACTGATCTGTTCAACTGTGACGATGGCGTTTAACGGGCTTGTAACCCTGACTAGTACTGGGGAGACAGAATCAATATTTGCTATCTTGCCTGTCACCATGATCGTGTCACTGTGGCCATATCCTTCTGCATCTGTCCAGACTACTATGGGGATGTCTCCAAGCAGGATTTTGTCTGCCTTTTCTCTGATCTCGTCAATGGAGCAGCCTATGCATTCGGGTAGAATCTGTGCGTGTGCCGAGGCAGTCATGGTGCCTGCTACCAAAATGGCTAGTAGCGCAAACAACGTGCGATTGTTCATCCTGTTGCGCTTACAGATACTCACTATTTATGTATTTTAAAAAATGGAAAAAGTTACATTTTTCAGTATTTTGGCATGATGTTTAGCCTTGACCTTGCAGATACGGCAATGATTGAAATTATTGCCACTGCCAGAATCATGGCTGCAATGGCTCCGAATTCTGGTACTACGACTCCATCTCTTATGTCTATCTCGCCCTCTACGTTGTACAGGGGGTTGTCATTTTGCTGCGCCGTCACCTTGTAAAAGCCATCCTGACTCCACAGGGGTCCGCCGGTAGTAATTACGTCTGAGAACGTACCATCAAGATCTGGCGATATCTGGCGTGCTGATACAAGGTTGCCGTTTGGGGTTGTCACAGTTATCGTAATGTCTTCTCTCAGCCTGTCAGTCGTTCCGGTAACCATGACGATAGTAGAACCGACGACTCCATCTGCCTGCATCGTCAGTCCTGCATCAATTGCAACATTTGGTCCACCAATACCGAGTATTCCCTTTGGCAGGCTACGATCTGTTTCAGAGGTCTGTGTTGTAGACCCGTCAGTTACCTCGACTAGGACTTTGAGGTTGTATAGTGCACTGTTGCCCTGTTTTGCCCCTATCTCGTAGAGTCCATTCTCAGTCCATTTGGAACCTACTTTGAATGTTGTCTGAAACTCACCGTTGGCATCGGGGGTCACCTGGTCTATATCTACCACGTTGGATCTACTAGGTGATGTTATTCTGAACGTGACATCCGTCAGATCCGAGGCAGTCTTTCCAGTTATTGTGATCGTGTCAGAACCCTGCTCGGCCGTGGCAGTAATGGTCATTCCCTGCTCCTGAGCATAGGCTCCAAGAGGAGTCACTGCGATCAATGCCACAAATACTAGTGCCACTAATATTGTCGTGCGCTCTGTATTCATCCTACCTGACCAACAGATCCTTACTATTTATGTATATTTGAAAAAGATTCTTGGTGTGTTGGAACGGTAATTTTGCCCGCTTGACAGGGAAAATTGTCAGATGTGGCGGTTTGATAGGAAAGCAGATTTGTAGATGGATTTTTGCCAAACTGATCATCTTGGAAATCCCTAGTACTAGGCCCTGAAATACTCCCAAAAATGTACATGATCCGGGCAGTCTGGAATGGGCCTGATGAGGGCGATTTTTGATGTACCCTATTTGAGGGCTGGCAGACAAGTAAGCCCCAGAAACATCCCGAGATGGTGGATTTTAAAAATAGAAAAAGAATCTAGTATCTTGGCATGATGCTCAGCCTTGACCTTGCAGACACGGCAATGATTGAAAT
>RHFD01000101.1 GCA_003724325.1 Nitrosopumilus sp. D6
GAGAGTCATTTAGTCATGATGTACCGGTACAGATTGACAAACTAAATGATCCTGTAATATTAGAAAAGCTAAAGATTGCAGAGCTTGCGGCGCTAGAATATCTGGAGAATAGATAATGCTAGCAGGCAGGGAGGTGCTGCCAAGCCCATGCAGGGAAATCTGCAAGTCCTTTACAAAGAGAAAATCATCTAGTCTGAAAAGGTATCTGTCAGGCAGGGTAAAATGCAAGCCGTGCCATATCTGGACTGATTATACGGGGTGTCATCTCTTTGGCGGGAATCCTGCAGTCCCGGGATCATCAGGCTGGTACTGTAACTGTTGCAACAAAAAGGTGAGGATGAGACCGCGCAACCGAATCTCCAAAGGAATGATCCGGGAGAGCATGAACCGCGCAGGCAAGAGGACTGCGTACTAGATTCCACTCCCCCGGATCAACACGATGGCTCTGGTAAATATGAGTGATCTAGGTAGCAGAAAACCAATTACAGGTTTTGGATCACCTATTTTAACAGGGTCAACACGATCCGGGAAACACTACATCTGAGAACACTACTCTCCCGGATCAACGATCCTGGAAACACTACAAAAAACCCTCATCTGAAATCATGCATACCTCCCGGATCCTTTTGCAGACATATTTTCATATGAGATTTATAGACCGGCTCCCAGACAGAGAGGAAATGGCCCACAATGAATCCAAAACAGTGAGTGATTCACCATGAATGCCCTAGGAGAGGTACTAGGGGAGATCTGCGCAACAGTCCTGCCCATACCTGAAAAACTCTACCATGGGAGCCAGGACTCGTCTGTGGCAGTATGCACGCTCTCTAGCATGGATCTGCTTGAGGAGATTGCAGCCTCGAAAATAATGAATAATGTCTGCGTTGCAGGCAGACTACTCTCTGAGAACAAGGGAATTGATTCCATCATTGAATACGTGAATGCGGGAAATATCGACACCATCATAGTGTGCGGCAGGGAGGTCCGGGGACACAGAACAGGCCACTCGCTTTTTGAGCTATACAAAAACGGCACGGATGCAGACGGTAGAATTACCGGCTCTGCCTCCCCGGATCCGTACCTTGTATCTTCCATACACAAGATAGATTATTTCAGAAAAAATGTCACACTGATTGACATGATGGGCAAGACAAACCTTGGGGAGATCTTCAAAATCAGTAGCCGTCTGTCTGTCTCTTAAAGTTGATCTCGTTTTTGCGCCTGTACTCTTTTATTATATCCTCTGGCGTAAGATCCAGCTCGATTGATGCCTGAATTACAAAGTGCCATATGTCTATCAACTCTTCTCTTGCCTCCCCTGCATCAAACTTTGCAGGAGTCTTCCACCATTTCCAGTTAGTAGTTCTTTGCAGCTCGACTGCCTCGTGCACTATTGCAGTAGAAAGTGCAGAGATTCTTTCTTCTGCGCCCTTGGGATACCTGTCTGAATCCACCCTGTCTGCCAGTTTTTTTTGCAGTTCAAACATCGCCTCTAGCCTGTCTTCTGGTATTTTTTGCGACAATGACACAAATTCTGGATCTTTACTTAAATCTCTTTTCAGAGCCAAACCTAGAACCTGATCATCTTTTCATATGTCCTGAGGCGGCCTGCAATGTCCCGCTTGCTGATGCCAAGCAGCCTGTCAAGCCCGTACCCTTCTACTGCAAACGACCCCATTATATTGCCATACACTGCCGCCTTTTTAATCACAGACATGCTAGTGGATCCCTTGCTTGCCATGTATCCTATCATTGCGCCCGCAAACGAGTCACCTGCCCCGGTGGGATCCACCACGCCTTCAAGGGAGAATCCCGGGGATGGAAATATCATGTCATCATAAAACATTAGCGAGCCGTGCTCTGCCTTTTTAATTACTACCAATCTTGCGCCCCACCCCATTATCTTTTTTGCACACTTTATCAGATTGAACTCTTTTGTGAGCATCTTTGCCTCCTCGTCATTTATCACCACTGCATCGACTGATTTTATCATTTTTATTACAGACTGCCGCTTTGTAGAGATCCAAAAATCTATCGTGTCACACATGGTGAATCTTGTCCTGTCAAACTCCTTGATCAGCCTGATGTTCTGATCCGGATCATTGTTTGCAAGGTACACGAATTTGGCCTTTCTATAGTCGTCTGGCACGACTGGCTTGAAATCAGCTAGTACGTTGAGCTCTATATTTACAGTCGATCTACTGTCTAGTGTCCTGCTGTATCTGCCGTCGTACCGGAACGTCCTGCCGTCCTTGACTGCCAGTCCCCGCAGATCCATCCTTTTAGAGAGTATGTCCAGGTATTTTTTTGGAAAGTCCCTGCCGATTACTGCTATCAGCCCCGTATCTACAAAGTTGCTTGCTGCAATAGATGCAAAGACTGCCGCCCCTCCAAGCACGTTTCTTGCTGTCTTTTTTGAGGTTCTAATTGTATCAAGTGAGGCAGAGCCAAACACAGCTAGCATTCAACAGGTGATCAACCCTGATGTATAAATTCCCTCGCCTGCTCTTCTGTAGGCTGGTGTACAAACGGAATCTTAATGGTTGCAACAAGAATGTCATATTCTGTAGTCCCTGAAATCTTGATGTTCTGGGACTTGTCAGTATCTGAATCCGTCTCAAACGTGCCAGTGGCATGAGCGCTTCCTAGCGGCGGCAGTGTAAATGGCTCTAGCTGGCCGCTTCCTATTTTTTGCCCGTCTGCCATGATCTCAAACTTGGTCTGGCCGGCAGTCAGTAATAGCAGCGAGGGGTTTTCAAACTCTAGTATAACATCATACCTTGAGCGGTCCCCATCCTCACCTAGCAGCTCGCTCTGGGCTATATTCACCTGGATCTGGGATGCAGAAGCGTACTGTGTATACCCAAATACTGCCATACCTGCCACAAAGAGGACTATGAGACCCACCTTTCTGGAGCGTTCCATGACTGCCTATCTACAAAATGCCATTTTAACCCCAGAGGGAAAAAATCCGAATAAATTGTGTAAAAGTTTTAATCTAATCTCTAACCTCATTAGAGCTAGCAAAATAAATCAAAACCGGTGGAATCTTACTTGATGGCAAGGATAAAGCTCAAGCTGGGCGACAATGAGATCGAGGTGGATTCGAGGGATTTCTACGTTGACAACAAGACCATAGGCGAGGTAATAGACGGCATCTCAAACCACCTGCCTGAGAGCAGTGCTAAGATAGTATACGAGCCGGCACCTGCAAAACCTGCAGGCGATGCGTACGGCTTGGGGAAACTTGATGATGCAGAGGCATTTGAACCAGAGTTTGCCGAGCCAAGACACATAGATCCTGACGAGATAAGATCAAAGCTGCGAATTCTAGAGACAAGTAGTTTTTTTGACAAGCCACATACAGTAACAGAGACAGTCGAGCAGCTCCGGGAGTACGGCTGGGCTGCAAGCCCGCTAGATGTCTCAAAGGAACTGGCAAGGATGGCATCAAACAGGGAGATTGTGAGAAATTCAGTCGAGAACCTGACTCAGTATGTCAGATAGTCCCTGCTCAACTAACATGGCCGCATTTTTTACACTCTGAGAATGTCTCCCCCTCTAGATGGTCAAAATGTGTGTTGCAGCTATTACAGGTGTGATGCATCTCAAAATATCCGTCATCTTCTGTCATGCCTGTCCTGTGTGATTCCAAATCAGCACTCTTGCAATTTATGCAGCGGCATCCGCATTTTACCTTCATTGCCCGACAGCGTATTATAGCGGCGCTGCCTATACAAACCATTGGAAGAAAACAAAGTACCGCCAGAGATTGACGAGCACCTCAAACTGTTTGGAAAAGAGGCGTGGGAGGTAGACTATGGGGAAAAGTGTCCCGTATGCGAGACCCGGATTGACGAGTACGGCTTTTGTTCGTGCGGCTCTAGTGGAAGCTGAATCTCTTCAAAAGCGGATACACCAGCACGGCCATGAATCCTGCCACAAGCGGGGCAAAAACTGAAAACTCTGGGATTACCGTGGTTCCAATGATTGTTACCCTTCCCGGTGCATCAGGCTTCATGGTAATTCCCACACGTGTCTCACTAATGTCGTATCCGTGAAATGTCGTCTTGTTGCCGTCATACAATACTGCGTACGGCTTGCCTAAAAGTTCAAGATCAAATATTGTAATGACATACGTGCCCGCATCATTTACATCAAAGCTTATTCTTCTTTCGGCCTGATTGAACTCGAAATTTCCCACATCTGCATATGTTCTAATCTCCACTGGAAACTCCCTGTCCTCCCAGCTTGCAACCTCCATGTTATTTGGCTCGTCTGTAATGTATTCCAAAATCATCTGGCAGCCATGACAGGCAAATCTCTTGTCAAATTCAGTGTATACTGGCTGTTCGTTGACAAATACAAGTTCTGCCTCGTCTGGAATGGTAAACACTACAGAGTCATGATACAAAAAGTCCAGAGTCCAAATTCTGTCTACAAGTCTTATGTAATCTTGCAGCTCGTACTCTACTAGGACCTCTCCACTGTCGGCAGGTATTACCGCGCCGGTCACATCCGTGCTGACTATCTCGTCTCCAAGTCCGTCTGTAATGCGCAAATTGTGCGCCGGCTCTCCTACAAATTTCAGGCTTGTCGGATCTGTAGAGCTTGTGACGCGGTGCTTGACACTTGCGTCTCCTTGCGAGTCAATTACCACCTCGATGCGCGACTGCTCTGCATCGGGCAGATCTTGCGCCACTCCATGTGGGATGGCTGCAAGACAGCCCATGACAAGTATGGCAAAAATTTCCGACCTCATTTATTCCACTGTTACGCGAACCATCTGGGCCTTTTCTAGAGGGCAGTCGTTTCCGTCCTTTTCGAGACTGACAATCTTGTCTGCTACATCCATGCCCTCTGTTACCTCGCCAAATACGGTATACTGTCTGTCTAGGAATGTGCTGTCACTAGTCACTATGAAAAACTGTGAGCCTGCGCTGTCTGGATCCTGGGATCTGGCCATGGAAACCATGCCTCGGAGGTGAGATTTTGAGCTAAATTCGGCCTTTATCGTATATCCAGGACCCCCCATCCCCCAGCTGTCCTTGCTGCCTGTCTTTGTGTTGGGGTCGCCCCCCTGAATCATAAATCCGGGAATGATCCTGTGAAACAGGGTTCCATCATAGAACCCCTCTCTGGCCAGCTTTTCAAAGTTTCGTACAGTCTCTGGTGCTAGTTCGGGCGCAAGTTTAAAAGTAATACTGCCATGATTGGTCTGGATATTTACCGTAGCCATCAGGGTCAGTCTGGTATATCAGCATAAGAGTCTTTTGTGAACGGCACCTTGAAAATTTTTTTATAGTGGAGCCTTCATCTTGAAAAAATTACAACCATCGTTGCGTTATTCGCCTGCAAATTCATGATCGAATACTACTCTACGACCTTTACACTTATGAACTTTTTTCACAATCCTGATCCGAAATCCTGCAAGTTATAGTGTTATATAGAACGGACAAAGTGTAACCATGTTGAATCGCACAAACCAGAGCTCGGTGATCAAAGAAGCGATTAATTCTTATCTAGACAAGGGGAATACTGACAAGCAGGACATCTATACCAAGGTAGTAGACGACCTGGGGGTTCCAAGGCCCACGGTGAGAAGGGTTGCAAGGGATCTACAGACAGAACTGCTCGAAAAGATCAAGATACTCCAAACCTCCAAATCCAAGGCAATTGTCCAGTCAGAAAAAGACGAGTAAATCGGCTCTTTTTTCATCTTTATATCATTACTGTTATAAACAATATAGCACCATGATGTACCATGGGGTATCTCAAAAACCACCTGGCGACTGTTACAACGGGCGTCTTTGCAGCAGTCCTGACTGTACTCTGGCAGTATTTTGCAGACACTACACCCATACTCAATCTCATATTTCTAATGGCCGTGCCGATCACATGGTTTCTGACCCTGATGTGCTGGCTGGCGCAAAAGAGCACCGACTATGTACATTCACACGGCAGTGAAAAAAAAAGCTCTAATCAAACAGTCATGACTGCAGACGGGCAAAGCGTGCCTGAAATCAGGCAGATTCAGAGCGATCTAGCCTCAGAGCTGGCAGAGATAAAAAAGACTGTAAAGCTAAAGGACGGGGAGATAGAGCGCCTAAACCAAGAGATCTCCAACCTGCAGACGCTAGTGCAGATAGAGTCACTAAAGACAGAGCTTGCAAATTTAAAGATGCTTGCATCTAAAAAATAGACCCTATGTGCAGTGACAGCAGTCAGTGCCGTGGTTTTCCTTGCATCCCGGACAGCTCTCCGCGCCACCAAAGTGACACTTGCAGGTGCATGTTTTTGCCTCATCCATCAATGTCTCCTGTATTTGTCCGTATTTGACTCTTCAGTAATTATTCATCCGGGATTAATGTGGGTCTTTCTGAGACTAGCTTTTTAGCTTGGATGCCATGTGGAGGGTCCCATCAACCATCTCTTTTAATCTGTCTTGTGCGTCTGTATCTGAAATAGAATCATTTGTGACAGACTCTGTCGTAAGATATACGGCCTTTGGGTTTGCCACCACTCTAAAGTATGACAATAGCTGGGTCAGCAGCGTCTGCACATCTGTGAATCCAATGCTTCCCGCTGCCAGTATCATCATTCCCGCCACTTTTCCCTCGGTTTTTTTGTAATCAACGTACTCGAACAAATTTTTGAGCGCCGAGCTGAAAAACGAATTGTATATGGGAGTTCCTATCAGCCAGACATCTGCATCCATAATATCTTTTGCAGCATTTTTTGTGGCCTCGTTGTATTCTTCATCTGGCCCCCTGTAGCATTCTATCTGGCCTTCAGAGATGTTGATCAGCTTTGTATCGGCGTTTTTTGACTTTGTGTATTCATAGACGTGCTTCATTACTATTTGTGTGACTGCGTTTTTTCTAGGGCTCCCAGAGATGACTACTACCTTCATGCCTGAATTCTAATGCCTTTGTATTTAAATCCCTATCAACGCCACCCTGTGCTGCCATGTTATACACAAAACAAACCGGCCGTTTTACATCTAGCGGCCTTTCTAGACTGCAAAACTGTATCATCTGCTTGACATTCGAGTGTCATTTTTCGGCAAATTTTCTCATTTTATACGCCATTCTGGAATGAAAGCGGGCTTGGAGGGCTTCGATCCCTCGACCTGTAACTTAGGAGGCTACCACGCTATCCATATTTCGCGTCAAATGACTCTGCGCCACAAGCCCAGTGAAAAAAATTATTGTTAATTATTTAAGCGTAATCAAGCCCTTTTCTGAGCATCTCTTCAATGACGCCCCAATTCCCGTCATTTCTACCGTCCCATCTTTCAAAATATACAGTGTCTGCAAGACTGAGCCTTGGCAGCCAGCCAGCAGCCTCCAGATCCGGCTTTTCTGCAAATTTATCCACATGCCCAAGACACAGGTATGCAACAGGTACGACATGCTCTGGCAGTTCCAAAACCTTTCTTAGAATTTCATTTGAGAGTATGCTCACCCATCCAAGACCTATCTCCTCTGCCCTTGCAGCCAGCCACATGTTCTGTATTGCGCAGCATACGCTGTATAGTCCCGCATCGGAGATACTCGTCCTGCCGATTACAAACGGGCCAAACTTTGTAGGATCATACGTCACACAGATATTTACCGCAGACTCTAGTATCCCTTCAAGCTTTAATGACAGATACTTTGATCTCCGCGGCTCCTCTACTAGCTTTGAGGAGCGAAGCCTCTCCTTCTCAAATGCCTCTTTTATCTTTCCTCTTGTTTTTGCATCTTTTATCAGTACAAAGTTCCACGGCTGGGAAAATCCCACTGACGGGGCATGATGCGCCGCATGCAGAATTCTGAGAAGAGTCTCCTCTTCTATGGGTCTAGAGGCAAACTGTGCCCTTACGTCCCGTCTGGAATAAATCGCCTTGTAGAGGCCTCTTTTTTCCTCGTCTGTAAAGTCTGCCATACCAGCGTCTCCCATTAAACGTTAATAATCCCGCAGAAGATCCGTCTTTTGATGGGCCGGTAGTCTAGCTGGTTAGGATACCGCCTCGACACGGCGGTGATCGTGAGTTCGAATCTCTCTCGGCCCACCATTTCAAATATCACTCTTGAACTCTTTTTCAATAGTGCTCCACGACGACTCTGCCGTGATTATACCCTCTGCTGAAAAACTGATAATCCTGCCCTCTATGGCATCCTCGTATATCTCTTCATTATCCTCTGTCTTGTATAGTGTAAACATGTTCTTGAGTGGCACCTCGGCATCCGGATAGAACACGGCCCGTCCGGGAAGCGCAATGTCTGTCGTCGAGTACTGCCCAGAGCCGAGCAGCTTGCCGTCCCCATACAGCTGGTATCTGATCAGCGAGACGGTAAATGTCTTGTCGCTTGGATTCTTTACAAGAAACGTGACATCAAACTTTGCCTGTCCGCTTATCATATTGATATCCCCCAGCTCTACGCTTGCCAGCTCGATCTCTACTTGCTCTAGCTTTTCATTATCAAGGCTGGCATAGTATACAATTGCCCCCATCAGGGCAAGAGTTCCTGCCAGGGCAGCATACACGGTCATCTTGCTTTGAAGAGGCACTTCAACGCTATCAGATCAGGCACAACTAAAAAAGGTTGTCAGGATACAAATACATAATATTTGATCCCCGTCATCGTATCATGACGGCTATAGAGCAGGCAATTCTTACCTGGATTCACCTGATCTCAGCGGCAATCTGGGTCGGCGGCTCGATATTCATCGGAATTGTCTTCTCCCCACTGCTAAAGACAATGACTTCCTCTGTGACAGAAAGAATGCAGATAATGATACGCGTCGGAAGGCGCTTTAACATGATCGCAGTCCCGTCACTCATAATACTAATGGCAACCGGACTTTACAACTCGCACATGCTACTTGGCAGACCAGAGCTTCTTATAGCTACAAGCTATGGAACATTCCTGCTAGTAAAGGTAATACTAGTGGCTGCGCTTGCAGTCACATATGCCATACATGTGAGGGTGATCCGCAAGGATGTAGAGGAGAAGATCATGTCCGGCCAGCTTCCCGAACCCCAGATTCAAAAGCTGCGAAAAAAGATTATCATTTTAGGAGAGGCGACTGTGGTCCTGTCTGTAGCAATACTGTTCTTTGCGGCACTACTTGATGCCGGCGTGTGAGACGCCATTAATTATCACCTCAAAGCCATCCTCTAGTCTGCCTATGCCGTACCTGCAGCCTGTAATCTTGGATGTGACATACAGGTTTGTCTCGAGGTGTCTTGTAATTTCTCTGACCCGGAACGTCGTCCTTGCTCCGCACAAGCTTGCAGGAACTACTAGCATGTCTGCCAGGTTTGCATCCACACCTGGTGAATTCACAAAGCAGTCCGTATCTAGATCAAATGCGCGCCTGCCAAAGAGCGCATCAACTCCAATGACTGAATCCTTCTCTGCACTATACACCAGTAGTGATGCCCCCGGATCTGCGGCATCTTGGCGCGATATTTCAGAATCAGTAGTGATGCCCCTCCCCGACAATTCATCTTGAATTTTTCCCACATGTTCTTTAATCTCATCTGCCTGCATTTTAGAGTACGTGCATATCAGCTTGGCCTTGTTGCCTGTTCTTTTGGAAAATGATACCGGCTTTGGATCTAAAGGATTCACTATCAGGGTTGCGCTTCCCCCGCCTTTTGGATAATAGCCGCGCCTGTGCACATTAATTGAAAAATCCATTCCCATTCTGGCATATGCCGCGCCTAGCACGTATCTGGTATAGTTAATGGTGGGACTCCACGGCACGTCTGTGCCGCCATTAATTGCAAGCTTGAGCCTTTTTTTGGACATGGCAGATGCTAGAATCACCACCTGCAGCACAAGTGAGATGCTCCCCGCAGTTTTAATGTCCTCGACTGTATCCATATCTGTCATGTCTCCGGGGGCAAACTTGATCTCAGTTGATCCCCTTTCTGCCCCGGCAACCTGGGCGCCTGATATTTTTTGCAGGATTCTTGCAGTTGTAACGTGCTGCGCCCCGAGTCCTGGAATCCTTCGGTTCTTTCTAATGTTAAAGATGCGTACAGGCTGCCCCGTGATACACGAGAGCGCAAGCCCGGATCGGACTATCTGGCCGCCTCCCTCGCCGTATCCGCCGTCAATCTCCAGATACATGACTCGTATCACCTGTGACTCTTTATGATAGTTTTTTAAAAAAGGATTACAGAGACCCTACATGAACGGACTGCTAGTTGGAAGGTTCCAGCCATTCCATCTGGGGCACCTGGAAGCCCTCCGCTTTGCGCTCTCGCAGGTTGAAAGCCTGTGGGTTGGACTTGGAAGCTCCAACAGACCCATAAATGCAGACAACCCGTTTTCTGCAGACGAGCGCAGGCAGATGATCACATCCTCCATTAATAATTTGACAAGCAGGAGAATCTCAATTTATGCAGTACCGGACACAGACAGTCATGAAAAATGGATCAAAAAACTAGATGATATAGTGCCAGAGTTTGGCACTGTCTTTTCAAATGATGATCTTACAGGACACCTCTACTCGGGGCGCTCTGTCCGGGTGGTTCCGATCCCGTTTCTACAGAGAAATGATCTCTCTGGAACCAACATACGAAATCTAATCAGGACCGGCGGCAAGTGGGAGGATCTGGTGCCAGAGGGGACGAAAAACTTTTTGATAAAAACTGGTGCCAAAAGACGCCTGAAGGATCTCTATAAATAAACCCGGCCCCATACCCACAAGCATGGAATATCTCTCAATGCTTCCAGGCCCCACAAATGTTCCCAACAGGGTAATGCGGGCCATGCTTGCCCCCATAATCAACCACCGTAGTGATGACTTTGTAGAACTATACACTGATGTGGTAGAAAAGACACAGCAGGTCTTTGAGACGCAAAATGATATTGTGGCGCTCTCTGCATCCGGGACTGGCGCAGTAGAGGCAGGAGTGGTAAACCTGGTCAAAAAGGGCGACAAGATAATAATTCCGGTAAACGGCGAGTTTAGCAGCAGACTCGCGCAGTTAATCGAGGGACAGGGAGCAAACGTTGTAAAGCTAGAGACTCCTCCCGGAGAAAACGCCACCTTTGAGCAGGTAACAGAAGCCTTTGATAACAACAAGGACGTAAAGGCGTTTTATGTGGTACACAACGAGACATCTACTGGCACAATGGTAAACTATCTTGACAAGATATCTGATCTGACATCTAGAAACGACGCGTTTTACATTGTTGATTCAGTGTCGCTTCTTGGAGGCGCCTATCTTCCCGTAGACAAGTGGAACGTAGATGTATGCATGACGGGGGCGCAAAAGGCCATTGCAGCCCCGCCTGGAATTTCCCCCATATCAATAAGTCCAAAGGCCAAGAAATACATGATGGAGAATCCTCCTGCCACGATGTACTTTAACCTGGCAAGATATTTCAAATACTATGAAGAGTCAAAACACACGCCGTTTACCCCCGCGCTACCACTGTTATACGCGTACAGGGAGGCGCTCTCAATCCTGCTAGAGGAGGGACTGCAAAACGTATTCCGGCGCCACAAGACCTGCTCTGATGCGCTCTATTCCGGACTTAGCGCCATAGGACTGACGCCGTTTGCAAAGGAGGAGGATCGCTCGATATCAATCGTGGCGCTCAACTATCTTGACGGACTAGAGGACAAGACATTCCGCAACACGCTTGCAGAAAAATTCAAGGTGCTAGTTGCGGGAGGATTTGGCGATCTAAAGGGAAAGGTGTTCCGCGTGGGATGCATGGGCGAGGTAGGCCCGTACCATGTAATGAGAACAATCTCTGCAATCTCGTCGACTCTGGCAATGATGGGCCATGATACAGATGCCCAGGCCGGACTGCGCACTGCAGAGGAAAAACTAAAGGCGCTCCAAGTCTCCAAAATGCCCTAACTTAATATAAGGAAATTCGAGACTGATCACATTGACTTTCGAGAAGGGTTCACTAATCCTAGTTGATTATACGGCGCAGATAAAGGATACAGACGAGGTGTTTGAAACCACCATTGAAGAGAGTGCAAAAAAGCACGCGATTCATGACTCGCAGATAAAGTACCAGCCAAAGATTGTGTCAATAGGAGACATGACGTATCCTATACTGCAGGGATTTGCCGAGGCGCTTGCAGGCGCAACAGTAGGTGAAAAGCTTGCAATTGAAGTTACTCCTGACAAGGGATTTGGCCAGAGGGATCCAAAAAAAGTACGCATGATTCCAATCAGAAAGCTCGGCGATGACGCAGAAAAGGTCACAGTCGGTGACATGATAGAGATAGACGACAAAAAGGGAATAATCAGGTTCATCGGCTCTGGAAGGGTCCAGATGGACTACAACCACAGGTATGCAGGAAAGACCATACTCTTTGATGCAATCGTGACAAAGCTGCTTGACTCGCCTGAAGACAAGATAGACGGGATACTACAAAACAGGTTCCCGACGACTCGCGAAAAGATTGCCTTTGATGTACGGGGTAGTGAGGTAGATATTATAGTCCCAGAGGAGATTATGCGCACAGAAGGACTGCAGATAATAAAGCACTTTGTACAGACAGACATGTTCAAGTTTGCCCCCATGCTAGAAAAGATAAGCTTTGTAGAGACACATCTCAACAAGCAAAAGCCCGAAGAGCCAGCTACTCCGGAACAGGCATTCTAGATTACCCCGGTACTTGACGCAAGGTTTGATGCCTTTTTCTTGTTCATCTTTTTCTCTACTAGTATGGTGTATCTCTCTGGCCGCAGATCCTGCGCCATTGTGAGCGCCTCTATTACCATCTCAGGTTCTAGACCTATCTGCCTTGCACTAGTTGGCGCCCCCACGTTTTGCAGTGTCTTTTTGATCATCTTCCAGTCCTGTCCCTGCAGCTTTGCCATCATTATCGAGCCGATTCCGCACTTTTCCCCGTGCAGTCCTATCTCGGGGGCAATCTTGTCAAGCGCATGCGAGAAGAGATGCTCTGCGCCAGAGCATGGCCTGCTACTACCTGCTATACACGAGGCGACCCCGGCGCTAATCAGGCCTTCTACTATCACCCTTGCATCAGGTCCCTCTCTTGCAAACCTTGCCGAGTTCTCCATGACTATCTTGGCGCTCATCATGGCCAGATCTGCGGCATATCTGCCGTAATACTCGGCCTTTTTTTTGTGGCCCAGCTGCCAGTCCCTCACAGCTATAATGTTTGCAACCAAATCCCCACAGCCGCTTGCAAGCAGCCTTGCAGGCGCCCTCCTGATCACCCCGATATCTACAAAGACGCCCATCGGGGCAGATGCTACTATCGAGTGTGGCTTGTCACTTTTCACAGATACAAAAGGACTTGCCATTCCGTCGTGCGAGGCTGCAGTGGGCAAGCTTACAAACGGCCTGCCGATATTATACGAGATCAACTTTGCCGTATCTACAGAACGCCCCCCGCCAATCCCCACAACAATGTCTGAGCCATCCCCCTTGACGTCCCTCTGGATTCTGCCTATTGCTCTTATCTGGTTGTCACCTGTAGTGTGCCAGACGGCTCGAATCCTCTTTGATCGAAGCGACCTGTCTATTCTGGCCCTTAGAACCTTTTGTACGTTATTGCCTGATATCAGGGAGACCTTTCCGGGCCTGCCCAGCCTGCCTAAAAACCTGCCAAAATCGGCCATATTTCCCTCGCCGATCTCGATGAGTCTGGGCAGCTCCATCTTGTGGGATTGCATCGAGCTCATGACTCGGCATGGCTATTTATTATTTCAATCAAAAAGTTATTTAAATGGGCTTGTAAGAGCCATGATATCTTAACTGGTGCATCATTTGTCGAACAATGTTGAAGAAAAAATACTCCACGGAACCACTACGGTGGGCATAAGGGCCCGCGACGGTATCGTCTTGTGCGCCGACATGAGGGCCAGCGCAGGCTATTTTATTGCCAATAACAATACCATGAAGATCCAAAAGATAGACCAGCACGCAGGTCTGACGCTTGCAGGCGGCGTGGCAGATGCGCAAAACATAGTTGACATACTCCGATATCACTCCAATCTGCACAGGGTTGAAACACAGAATCCCATCCCAATTCACTCCCTTGCAAGACTCTGCTCGCTGATATTCCACCAGAACAGGGGCTATCCGTTCATTGCAGACATACTTGTGGGAGGGTACGACTCTGCCGGGCCGGCGCTCTTTAACATTGACATGTTTGGATCCGTAGAGGAAAAATCATTTGTAACTACGGGCAGCGGCTCACCTGTGGCTTATGGTGTTTTGGAAGAAGAGTACAAGGACAATCTCTCAATCGAGGATGCAAAAAAGCTGGCACTGACTGCGGTAAAGGCGGCAATTGTGCGCAACATTGGAACCGGCGACGGAATTAATATTGCAACGGTGGACAAGGACGGATTCCGCCTCTTGACAGGCGAGCAAAAGAAATCAGTCATCAATCTATAGTGATTTAATGCAAAAAAAACAACAAAAAGAAATACCTTCTAGCCAGAACATAATGGCAGTCATACTGCAAAGTATACCAAAAGAGGCAAACGTGACAAAGATTGAATACGAGGGCCCGCGTATCGCCATATTTACCACAGCCCCGCGCTATCTGCTAGAGCACAATGAGATAATATCAAATCTAGTCAATGTAATAAAAAAGAGAATTGTAGTAAGGACTGACGAGTCCATACGCAAGCCAGAAGACGAGGTAAGGAAGATACTTGCAGACTGTGTGCCAAGTGAGGCAGACATGCAGGGAACTGTCTTTGATGCGGCCACAGGCGAGGTGTCAATTGAGGCAAAGAGGCCGTGGCTTTTGCAGCGCGACGCAAAGATGTTCAGCCACGTTGATGTGACAGTAAAGATTGGGTGGAGGATACGAATCCACAAGGCTACAACCATACCGTCGCGCACAATTCAGACCATCAATGCCACGCTAAAGCAGCACGCCTCTGAGCGAAGCAGGCAGCTCAAGCAGGTAGGAGACGAGATCTTTCGGCCGCGGCTCTCTGATCGCACAGAGATCTCCCTTTACACGCTAGGCGGGTTTGGACAGGTGGGCAGGTCATCCATGCTTCTTGCCACCCCCGAAAGCAAGGTGTTAATTGACTGTGGTATTAATCCCGGGGCGCGCTCTGCAATGGACGCGTTTCCAAGGCTTGACTTTGTAAATTTATCCCTTGATGAGCTAGATGCAGTGGTAATAGGGCATGCCCACCTAGATCACACCGGCTTTTTACCAGTACTATGCAAGTACGGCTACAAGGGCCCAATCTACTGCACAGAGCCGACCCTTCCCATGATGAACCTTATTCAGCTTGACGCGATAAAAGTAGCCGCAGCCCAAGGTCGGCCCCCCATATACTCTGAGCGCGATGTAAAGCAGATAATGAGACAGGCAATCACCCTGCCGTATGGAACAGTCACTGACATCTCCCCTGACATAAAGCTGGTACTTGCAAACGCCGGCCACATACTCGGCTCGGCGCTGTGCCACTTTCACATTGGCAATGGGAACCACAACTTTGTGTACTCGGGGGACATAAAGTTTGGAAAAAGCATCCTCTTTGAGGCTGCAAGCTGGAACTTTCCAAGGGCAGAGACACTACTAATTGAGAGCACGTACGGCCTAAAAGAGGACATCCAGCCAAGCAGGCAAGAGGTAGAGTCTGCGTTTATTGTAGCAGTAAACAAGACACTTGCAGAAGGCGGCAAGGTACTCATACCAATACCTGCAGTCGGACGCGCGCAGGAGATCATGATGGTAATAGACCACTACATGAAGGAGGGAAAGATAGTCGAGGCTCCCGTGTTCACAGAGGGGATGATCTCAGAGGCATCTGCAATCCACGAGTCGCACCCGGAATATCTGGCAAGGGAGCTTCGCCAAAAGATACTAGAGACTGATGACAATCCATTTGATTCAGAGTACTTTACCAACATTGAGCATGCAGACGGCAGGGAGGAGCCGATGAGAGAAGACTCGCCGTGCATAGTTCTTGCAACGTCTGGAATGCTTGAAGGGGGCCCCGTGCTTGAATATTTCAAAAACGTGGCGCCTGGAAAAAAGAACAAGGTACTGTTTGTATCATACCAGGTAAACGGCACCCTGGGAAGAAGGGTCCTTGACGGATCAAGACAGGCCACGATGGTAGGCAAGGACGGCAAGGTAGAGGCAGTCACAATCAACTGCGGGGTCGAAAAGCTTGACGGCTTTAGCGGTCACAGCGACTACAACCAGCTAATGTCGTTTGTGCAGCGGCTCAGGCCCAAGCTCCGGAGGGTGCTTGTAAACCACGGCGAGCGCAAAAAGTCTGAAAATCTTGCAATGAACATACGGCGCATGTACAGACTGTCTGCACATTATCCGCAGATTCAAGAAGCTATAAAGCTATTTTAGATCGTACTCTGGCTTCCATATCTTGATGCTAGTTGGCGCCACTATGATTCTCTCCTCGCCAAGCCTTGCAATGTCGGCGCCAGAGTTCTTTGCAATCGAGTACAGCTCCTCTACTACCTTGCGCAGCTGCACCACATCTTTTTGGGCCAGCGGAGTGACCCGGAGTATCAGAATCATCCCCTTTTTGATGTCCTCCTTTATGGAATGGACGTCGCTGATGTCACGTATGGTTATGGCCTTTAGATACGTGGGGTTTTCCTGCTTTTGCATCCTGCTGGAAATGCGCGCCACCTCTTCAAATACTCTTCCCTTATCCGAGCTAATTTTTGAAAAAATTCACGCCTGTATCCACAGTTCCGCATAGGACTGCTCCCTGGCGCACCCCGTAGTGATCTCTCCCGGATCTGCGCCCCTGACTTTTACCACAGAGTCCTGCTCTCTTGGCGCATCAGAGTATCTCAGGGTTACAGAGGATGCAAGCTCTGTGTGATTTTTTGCAGTCTTGCCGCGCAGAATAGATACTGGTCCCATGTGATCCCGGGCCTCTAATAGTATGTCATCTTTGAGCGCAAGCGCGTCAATTATCTCGTTTTCATCCTTGTTTCTTCCGACTATGAGCTTTGTGTGCTCGTCTAGTCTGAAATGCCTGCCGACTTTTAACAAGTCAATATCATTAATGGTGGGAGTCTCTGTGTGCTCGAAGAGATCCCTTGCCTTTGAGCCAAACTGCGGATCAGTAAGCAGACAGCCGCCGCCGGCGTTGGGCGGGTTTTCAATACCGTACTCTTTTGCCATGCGCAGCTGATTTCTCCTAGTCCTGCCCCGGATCATGCCGAGATTCTCCCTCTTTATCAGTCCGTCTTTTTCCGGATCAGTACTTGGCAGTAGCGCCGCAGACAGGGGCCTGACTATCTTTCCGACAAGGCCTGATTCTTTTTCAATAGTGTGCAGCGCCGGTTCGTGCTGACTCATCGGGCGCTGTCCTAGCACCTCGCCTGATATTATAAACTCCGCCCCGATCTCCTTCATGTGTTTTTTTGCGGCATCAAACATCATGGCTCTGCAGTCAATGCACGGATTAAATCCGGCGCCAGTCCCGTGCTTTGGATGCTTTAGCATCTCGATGTATTCGTCGCCAAGGTATACTGTCTTTAGGTTTACGTTGAGATCGTCTGCCCTCTCCCTTATCTCAAAGCCGCAACCCCTGCCGCAGTCAAAGTCACAAAACGGGGTCTTTATCGCCACTGCAGAGACCTCAAAGCCCTGTTCTTGCATCATTCTGACTGCAAGCTGGCTGTCTAGACCTCCTGATAAAAGCGCCACGACTTTTTTCTTTTCAGTCATGGTGTCAGGATTCGGATCTCCATATACAAACTTTGCACCATACATAAATTGCCAGACAGGCTCCCCTCCTGTGTGAGGCAGCGCAGGAGGAATCTTCTCAAGCACGCCCGAAAGACGGGCTGCGATGCGCTTGCCGCATTTGAGCCTGAGAACTTGTTTTACATGACTGGATTCTGGGGGGAGGCAGTAGGCCTGCTCAAAAAAGGCAGGACTGTAATCATTACCCCAGAGCTAGAGGCAGGCAGAGCTGCTGCCGAGTCAACTGACTGTGATGTAATAGTGGCACAACGCGGATCCGGCATGATTCCCACACTGGCAAGAGAAGCTGGGCGCAGCAGCGTCTGCACTGACTGCCGTGATTATACAACAATGACTGCCGTAAAGAAACTAATTCCAAAGGTACGGCAGTCTGTCGAGCCGTTTTATGAGTCCCGCATGATAAAAGACGAGGCAGAGGCGCGCATACTAAAAAAGGCGTCTCGTATAATAGACGGAATGTTTGAGATGTGCGCCAAAAAGATGCGCGCAGGCCAAAAAGAGTCCGAACTGCAGGCCATACTGATGAATCATGCAATGGAGCATGGAATGTTTGACACGGGCTACCACTCTACACTCAACCCGCTCATCATTGCAGGCGGCCCAAACGGAGCGCTACCGCATGCACAGGTAACCGGAAGAAAATTCAAGAGGGGAGACCTTGTGGTAGTGGATCTGACCCTCAGATACAAGGGGTACGTCTCTGATGCGACACGTACATTTGCAGTAGGGGCAGTACCGGCGCAAGCATCAGACGCATACGAGATAGTAAAAGAGTCGCAAAAGCTGGGACTCGGAGCCGTTTGTCCGGGGAAACTCTGCAGTGATGTGGATTCTGCATGCAGAAATTATATTGAAAAAAATGGTCATGGGAAATACTTTATACATTCAACGGGACACGGAATAGGCCTAGAAGTGCACGAGCCACCTGCAGTATCTACAGGGAGTCACACCAAACTGCGCAAAAACATGGCAATTACGGTGGAGCCTGGCGTGTACATGGACGGCAAGTTTGGAATACGCATAGAGGACTCTGTACTTGTGCGCGACAGGCCTGTTGTAATGCACAAGTTTACAAAAGACATGATAACTGTCTAGTCGTAAAAATTCACCACGTCTATGACGTGCCTTGATGCGGGATCATTTGAGGTGATCTCACCTGATATGGAATCAACGCTCCAGTCATAGTGTAGTTTGCCCTTGTACGAGATAAAATCAAGCACGATTCTATACATCTCTTGTTCTCCTGTTACGTCAAGCTCTACACTTGTGCGTCTGTGGTCGTAAATTCGCTCGTTTGGGTATTTGTCTTTTATCTTGGCAGAGATTGCATCCATTACTGTCAGCCCGTCCCCATCCGGACCGTTATATCCCATCAGGATATCCACTGCCTGCTGCCTGTCTGCATCAAGCTCTGGGAGGCTGCTTGCAAGGTCTGCCTTTGTAAGCTCGGGAACCACAAACACCACCAGAATGGCTATTCCCGCAAGATAAAAGGGAGCCCTCTTTTTGAGAAACGCTGCCAGTCCCCCCTGCTTTTTGTCCATGTGATTATCTCCTTGCAGTCAGAATTAAAACTTGCCATGGAAACACGATCACGCCATTGCTTGTGTACTGTATGGTTCTCTCTCTTACCTCTTTTTTTAGCTCTTTTTTTTGGGCAGGCTCTAGTCTGTCAAGCTTTTCCCTGAGGGGTGTTGCAATGTACCGGATGTATCTGCGCCAATAACTCTCAAAGGTTCCCGGGCTATATCTGAATACAAACTCTTTTACCATTACCCTGCCAAACCCCGCCCTCTTGACCTCTGCGGCAAGCGCCGATCTTGTTCCGTACCTGTCAAGTTTTGGCGAGTCGGGCCGGGCATAGTCGGGGATGAATTTTGAGACAGGCTCGATGATGCTGGTGTAAAACGGAGTATTGTTCCCATGTACTGTAATTCCAAGTCTGCCTGACTCTTTGAGGCTTCGCTTCATGTTTTTGAGGGCCTTTTGGGCGCTTGGGAAAAAAAAGAGCGCGTACTGGCAGGTAACTATATCAAACTTTTTGATAAAGCCAAATCTCTCTGCATCTGCATTTACAAAGTCAATGTTTGCTGCACAATTCTCCTTTTTTGCTATCTTGATTGCGGCAACTGACGTATCTACTCCCACTACATACCCCGAACTGCCGACTTTTTTTGCAATCTCTTTTGTGACGGCTCCTGTACCACACGCCACATCTAGCACCGCATCGCCTCTTTTAACACGCGCCTCTTGCACCAGCTTTGCAGTGCTCTCAAAGGGCCCCTTGTTTGCGCCGGCCCATCTCTTGTGGTATCTGGGGGCTACCTCGTTCCAGGTATTCATCTCCGAGTACTTGTATCTAGAATGGCTAAATCCCATGCATGCATGCAGGCAGGGGGGTTTTGTAAAGTTACGGTGTGGCAGGCAACTGCTCCCTCATGCCAGTCTCTTTTCAATGTGTCTGATGATGAATCTGGCAATCTTTTGCTTTTTCATCCATCCGGATGCCACCACCTTGTCTGAATCCACTATAACCACCTGGTTGTTGTGCGGATTCTTTTTGTATCTGGGGGTGCCAATATCATTTGCTATGATGATATCTGCGCGCGACTCTGCCATCTTTTTGCGTGCTGCCATGACAAGTCCATTCCTTGAGACGCCGGCTTCTGCCTTGAAGCCTACTAGAAACACGCCGCTCTGGTATTTTTTTATATAATTGATTATCTTTGGTGCGCGCCGCAGAGTTATCTGCAGCTTTTCTTTAGAGCTCTTGATCTTGGTCCTGCTTTGAACCGGGACATAGTCTGAGACTGCTGCTGCCATTATCACAATGTCGTATTTTTTTTCCAGCTCGGCCCTTACTACATCGTGCATCTGCCTGCCAGATGACACCCTTGCCATCCTGACTCCTCGTGGCGGCTCTACTTTTGCTGCCCCCCACACCAGAGTCACCTTGGCGCCAGCAGACACCAGCTCTGCTGCAAGGCTTGCGCCCGTTCTGCCGGTGCTCTGATTTGTAATTATTCGCACGGGATCCACATGTTCAATGGTAGAGCCTGCCGTGAGTAGCACCTTTTTGCCCCTGAGCGCAGACAAAAGCCCGAACTTTTCTAGCACATGCTTTAATACGTCTTCGGGCTCTGCTGCTTTTGCCTTGCCTTCTGTAATATTTGGAGAGAAAAACTCTATCTTGTCTTTTAGAAACTGCATGTTTCTTTTTACCGCCGAGTTTTCATACATGGATTCGTGCATTGCAAGACACATCAGGATGGGGATTCCTGATCCAAACCCGACGGTAAGCACCGTGGAGACAGGTGTATCATCAATGCCGTTTGCAAGCTTGCCAAGCGTGTTTGCAGTAGCAGGGTACACCATGATCAAATCTGACCTGCCATAGTCTGCAAGCCTGACGTGCTCTAGATCCCCTGAAAGCTTTGTAATTACACTGTTTCCAGTTGCCCACTTGAAATAGTCAGGCCGCACCAGCCTTGTTGCTGCGTTACTTGCAACACATCTCACATCTGCCCCGTGCCTCATGAGCAACCTTGCAAGCTCGATTGCCTTGTATGCGGCAACGCTTCCCGCTATACAAAGCACTATCTTTTTCCCCGCCAGCTCGGTACCGTGCGAGTCCACAATGTCCAGGGTGGGATGGTCTCTATCTGCCAATCTTCTCTGCCTCGCCTTGATCCATTGAGAACCAGTTCTCCTCTGCAGGAAATGCGCCCGACTCGACGTCCCTCTTATAACTTTGAAGCGAATCGACGATCGACTCGGAGAGATTCATGTATCTTTTTGCAAACTTTGGCCTAATCTTTTCATACATTCCGAGCAAATCCTGCACCACCAATACCTGTCCGTCACATCCCGCCCCGGATCCAATCCCTATGGTGGGAATTCTGACTGCATCAGTGATCATTGCTGCCGTCTCGTGGCTTACCATCTCTAGCACTATGCAAAACGCCCCGGCATTCTCCAGTTTTTTTGCATCCTCGACTAAACTTGCTGCCGCCTCTGCTGTTCTCCCCTGCACTCTGTATCCCTCTGAGAGCATTGTAGTCTGTGGCTGCAGTCCAATGTGTCCCATGACGGGAATTCCCACACTTACAATGCTCTTGACTGTATCTGCAGCAGCAGAGCCTCCCTCTAGCTTTACGGCATCAGCTCCTGCCTTGATGAGTCTGCCAGAGTTGGCAATTGCATCTGATGTACCTGTCTGATACGACATAAACGGCAGGTCTGCTACTAGCAGCGAGTTCTTTCTTGCCCTGCTTACTGCACCTGTAAACATGCACATCTGATCCATCGTAACGGGGATTGTATTCTCATATCCGAGCATTACCATGCCTGCGCTATCCCCTACTAGCAGTACGTCAATGCCTGCCTTTTCGCACAATGATGCCATTGTATAGTCATAGCTGGTTATGGCGGTGATCTTTTTTGCGCCCTTCATCAATACAATGTCGCGCACCGCCCTAGGCAAGCCCGCCCCTCCTTGCTAGGTTGCCTCTTATCTGGGCAATGCTGTCTGCCAGATTTGATCTGTTATCAAACTCGGAGACTATCTGGTGTAGCACTTTTGCATTTTTGCCTGCAATCTTTTGAATGTCTGCTGCCAGCAGGCCTGCCGCGCGGGTAATGTTGTCTACTATGGTAATGTGCGCAGTCTGCGCCGTCCTAGATAGTGGATTGAGGTCAAATGCAATGACTGTCTTGCCTGCACTTTTGAGCGCGGCAGTCCTGTCGCCATCCTCCAGAGGCACAACTACCACGTCTGCTGCAAGGATTCCGTCCCTGTCTACCATCCTCCTTGCAGAATCCATACCCTGCAGCCTTGCAGATGACGCGGGACTGGTACCTAGCACTTTTTGCGCCCCACATTTTCTAAGTGTGCGCACAATGGCCTGCTCGCGCTTTTTGCTGGCATAAAACAGGTTTACCTCTAGCTTTGCTCCTGCCTGCATCGAGAGGGATACAAGCTCTGCAGCACATAGGGCAGCCGCGTTGCCATTAACTGAGATCACGGGGAATTCTGCAAGAGTAAGAGTGGCAGCTGCTGCCCTGATTGCGCGCCTTGCAGGCCTGCCGGTCTTCTCGCCAAGTAAATAGTCAAATGCCTCGCCTCTTCCCTGTGCAAGCAGGCCTTCTCTTGCAACTAGTCCGGAATCAAATCCGTCTACAAGTTTTTTGCGAATCAAAAGTGACTCGACTCGGGGATGCGACCTTGGGATCACATGTCTAGTTGTCAAGAACTCGGGCTCCCACATGATCAAGCTCGGATCTTATCAGTATTCCATCCGGATGCCCCTGCAGAATCTCAAGCACTCTTGCCTCGTCTCTTCTGCGTACCATTGAAAAGACAGTCTCACCAAACAGCGCCACGCCGCACTTTATCCCGTTATCTGCGAGATCATCTACGAGTTTTTGCATTCGAGGAGTCATAACATTGACATATCTTGCAAACTCTAGTGACATGTCCTGAAAGTGATCATAATTCCTTGACTCTAGCAGCTTGTCGACCATCTTTCCTCCCAATCCGTTGATCCGGGAGAGATTCTCCTTGATGAACTTGTTTGTAGATATGGGTGAAAAGCATACCATGATTACAGATGTATCACCTGCAGGAATCATCTCTACGCTGCCGACTCCCGGGGCGCCGGGACTGACGCGTACCTCAAAGCCGCCGTGAAACGAGGCTAAAACGTCACCTAGTCCGGTCTTGCAGCTGACTTCGGCATTGTGCGCAATCATGCCTATTCTGGTCTTCTCAAGACATGTGTGCAAAGCAGAGTCAAGTGCAAAAGCAAGAGACAAGGCTACTGCGCCACTAGAGCCCAGGCCGTATCCGACTGGCACCTTTATCTCGTGGTTGATGTCTAAAAATATGTCAGAAAATTCACCCAGCTTGAAGAACTCTTTAATGACAAACTCTGAGACATCTGTCTTGTCAGGCCTATACCCGGATACGATAATCTTGTATCTAGACTGACCATCCCTTGGAGAGACTCTTACTCTGGTGGTGACTCCCTGCTTTATTGAAAATCCTGCCCCCATCGAGCCTGTATCTGAGATCGAGTCTCTGAGATATGCCTTGAAGAATCCGGTAATGTGTGCAGGGCAGAATGCAGTCGCCGCCATTGATCTAAGTTTAAATTCAACACAAAATATAAGAATATGGATTAAATTAATTAAATTGATATAAAATGGCTAAATTCATTCGACGCCTGCAAAGAATAGGAAGCACCATCCTAGTGTCGCTCCCAAAGGAGTGGGTTGATGCAAACAGGCTGGAGAAGGGCAGCCAGATTGAGCTAGAGACGGCCCCTGACAGCATCTCGATATCTGCAAACAAGGAGCGCCCGACAAGGGATCTGACCATCTCGTATCCGCTGCCAAAAGAGGAGAACATTGTCGCAGACATTACGGGGGCGTACCTGCTTGGGTATGACGTAATTGAGATCCGCTCAGAATCCATAGTGCCGGCAGAAGACAGGGAGAAGATCCGCAACTCGATGAGATGGCTTGTGGGGATGGAGATCATAGAGGAGGATGCCTCGCACATAAGCATGCAGTTTCTGCTTGACTCGAGGACGCTAAATCCTGAAAAAATTCTCAAGCGTATGAGCTCTATTGCGCTCGGCATGTACGATGATGTCTCGCGCGGACTAGTCTCTAATGATGCCTCGAACCTCAGCACCATATCAAACCGCGACGTAGAGGTAAACAGGCAGTATTTTCTACTAGTCCGCCTGATTCGGAGCGCCCTTGTAGACAGAAAGCTTGCCGGCACGTTCCATCTTGAGAATATTGATGTGCTTGACTACAGGGTGGCGGCAAACCTGCTAGAGAATGCAGGTGACTATATTGTCGAGCTCTCAGAGTATATCATGAACTCGCCGCTATCTGATGCGGACTCTAAAATACTCCACGAAGCTACCAGGAACTTTGGAATGATTGCAGAAAAGTCAATTAACGCATTTACAAAGCCTGACAGACTGCTTGCAATCGAGGCCATATCCATGCACAAAAAACTCGAGGAAAAACTAGGCAAGATGCGCGCCACATCTGACAAGCAGATTTCGATAGGCCTGCTTGATATGATCTACATGTTTGAGAGGATAACTAGATCGTGGGCAGACGTTGCAGATCTTGTAAAGCCCATATACAACTAGAGCTTTTTTACAACATGTGTCAGAATGGCGCAGATTGTCTTCGAGTCCTGAATCTTGCCTGTCTTTATCATGGAGACAAGCCTCCTTGGATTCATCTTTACAACTGAGAGTATCTCGTCATCATCAAGTCTTGGGTCTGATACTTTTTTTATCCCAGATGCGACAAAGCAGTGAATTACCTCAGTGTTGTACCCTATTGACGGATAGTATGTGATTAACGGAGTCATCTTTTTTGCCCTGTATCCGGTCTCTTCTTCAAGCTCCCGGAATGCGCACGCCTCTGGTTTCTCGCCCCTCTCAAGCGTACCTGCAGGTATCTCGAGTATATACCCGTGAGGGAACCGGTGCTGTCTTACCAGGATGACCCTGCCGTCCTCGTCAAACGCGACTATTGCAGCGGCGCCCCGGTGCTCGATGACTTCCCGCCTGACAGTTCTTCCTTCTATCTTTCCCTCGTAGATGCCAAGACCAAGTATCTTTCCCTTGTAGATGCTCTTTTTTCTCATGGCGTGGCTGGGGGGAAATTGCTATTTAATCTGCCTGATATCTGGGGTAGAGCCTGTGACATGAAATGTCTTTTTTTGCATCAAATCGATCCAATCTATTAAATGTCAGGATATTTCATCACTACCCGTGGAGTATCGACTACGGCTTGCAAAAAGGATGCTGTTTAATAAAAAGGGCAGCCTCATAGGGGCCATTCTGGCAGTGACAATTGGGATACTGGTAATTCATGTCAACTTTGTGATATTTCAGGGGCTCTATGACGCAATAGTCCGGGATGTCACCGACTATAACATTGGCAACGTACAGATAACTGACAAGATTGACTATATTGAAAAGTCGGATCTGTCGCTGGTAAACTGGCTTGAGAGAATCCCGTATGTAGAGGCGGCCACGCCGCGCCTCTCTGCGCACGGCGAGATGGATGTTGTCACCAACGGCATGCTAATAGAAGAGGCTAGGATACCAGTAGTGGGAGTCGATCCGTTCCGGGACATCCGAGCCTCAACTGTACATGAGACTGTGGCAGACGGCACGTATGTCTTTTCAAGAAATACAATGGTTCTTGGATCCGTGCTTGCCGAGGATTTAGGAGGTGTACAGGTAGGCGACAGCGTCAAGCTAATACTCATAGACAGGTGGGGCCAAGAGCAGACCAAGCGGTTTACCGTGTCCGGACTGGCAGAGTCGCCGGGAGGCCAGGGGTTTGACTATTCAGCAGTGATACACATTGACACGCTGCGCGACATGCTAAAGAGACCCAGCAGCTCGGACTCGATACTAATAAGATTAAATGATCCAAGCAAGGCGCTAGAGGTAAAGGATTTCTTTTTGCTCTCGTTTCCAAATGACGACTTTGTAGCACAGACAGTCGAAGAGGCATCTGAAAAGCAGCTTGCAGGATTCAGGTCCGGCATAGCACTGATAAACCTGATCGGCTACTTTGGAATGATGTCTTCTGCGTTTGCCATAGTTACAATCCAGATGATGCTAGTAAATGGAAAGACCAAGGAGATAGGAGTTATGAGATCCATCGGAGCCAGAAGAAAGGACATACTTATCATATTCATATTTCAGGGAATGATAATCGGGGCGATAGGCGCCGGAGTGGGGACTGCTACAGGACTCGGATACACGTTTTATGCAAAGGAGACAAAGATGTCATTTAATGGCAGCCTTGCACTAGAGGTAACCTATAACTGGGAAAAGATCTCGCAGACTGCCCTGCTGTCATTCCTACTTGCCATAGTTGCGTCGCTGTATCCGTCGTATAGGGCTACAAGGCTGCTGCCCGTGGAGGCGATGAGAACTGTCTAAGGTGCTCGAGGTAAGCGGCCTCACAAAGATATACGGACCAAAGGATAACCAGGTAAGGGCGCTCGACGAGGTGTCGTTTTCAATTGAGCAGGGGGAGATTGCGCTGATCGTGGGAAGCTCTGGATCCGGCAAATCCACGCTCTTAAACATGATCGGACTGCTTGACCGACCCACAAAGGGACACATCCGCATTGACGGGGTGGATACTACCACTCTTAATGACGGCGCAATCTCTACGTTTAGGAACAGAAAGCTCGGATTCATCTTCCAGTTCTCAAACCTCCTCTCGGATCTCTCAGTGCTCGAAAACGTCCTGCTGCCACTGCAGATATCGGGAAGAGACTATACAGAAGAGGACGCAAAAGAACTTTTACGCGCAGTAGGGCTTGATGACCAGATCTCAAAGCGCGCAAACAAGATCTCAGGCGGCCAGGCGCAGAGGGCGGCAATAGCAAGAGGGCTGATAAACAAGCCCTCGATAGTGCTTGCAGACGAGCCTACGGGAAATCTTGACTCTCTCACATCAGAGAAGATAGTTGAACTGATAAAGTCAATGGCAAAAAGACTCAACCAGACATTTATCATTGTCACTCATGACAGGGAGCACTTTGGGGACGTAGACCGCATTATCACGATAAAAGACGGCAAGGCATTTCAGGACGAGCAGATGGAGATAACGGCATGAATCCAATACTGCCGGTACTGCTAGCAGTGGCGCTAGTTCCGCTTATGGGGGACTCGTATGCGCAGACCGGGCTTAATGTCTTTGAGAGGGACTTTGGGGATGTAAAGTTTCTAGATGCATACTTTGGCACGTTTGAGCAAAAGATCGAAATCGATGCAGGAGACAGCAATGTCCCGTTTACCGTGGTGCTTGCAAACGTGGGGACGCAAGACATCACGGGAATACAGGGCCAGCTGTCACTACCGTTTGGATTCTCAGCCTCTGACGGCCCCGGATCTGCGATACACGCAAACAGTGACTCTAACTCACTTGCCGGAAATACATTCCATCTTACGTTCTTTGTAAATCTAGATGACGGGGTAGAGGTGAGGCAGTATCCAGGCAGTGTAAAGGTGGACTATTCGAGGCTCCGCGAGTCAGGTGTGCGCACCACTTTTGCAGAATTTGACTTCAAGGTTACAGGTAATAGCAACATAAACACGAGGGCGCTAGAACCATTCATCACGTCGCTAAAGACAAACAACGTCATAATAGAGATATCAAATGACGGGACTGCCCCCATCTCCAGCGTAGAGGTGGTGGCTGCAAACACACAGGCAGACCTCGGATCAATGTCTGCGCAGACTACAAACGTGGAGAACGTGGTAATATTGGAGACAAACTGGAATGTGGGTCAGATTGATCCAATGTCTACCAGACATCTCATGGCTACGGTGTATGTTCCGGCATCATTTCAAGGTGAGACGCTGAGGATTCCCATCAACATTTCATACTATAACGCCCACGGGGACAAACAAGAGATATCAAAGGTGGTGGACTTTTACGTAAAGGGATTAATTGACTTGAGGATCTTTAACGTGAACGTGATAGAGCTATCCGGCACGCAGGTGCTAGTTGGCGAGGTCATAAACGAGGGCAACGTCAACGGATTGTTTGGATTTGTCACAGTAGAGGCGCGCGAAAACTCGAATATAATTACGACCACACAGTTTATCGACGAGATAGAGATAGATGCGCCCGTCCCGTTTAACGTCCAGATAGAGTTTGAAGGCGAGCCGAGATACGGCGAGCATGATGTGACTGTTACCGTGAGGTACAAGGACAGCGTGCGCGACGAGCTATTTCTGACACATGACGCGACTGTAACAGTCACCCAACCGCCGCCCCCAGAGGCGGAGAGCTCGGGACTAGAGTTTGTGATAATACCGGTGCTGATAATCGGTGCGCTGTTCTTTATCAGGCGCAGGCGTAAGAAAATGCAGTCTGCAGAGTAGTTTTGAGAGTATGATCCGGGATTACCATGGGCTCTGGTAAATATGAGTGATCTAGACAGCAGCGAGTCAATGACTGGTTTTAGATCACCTATTTTTCAGTCTCACCATGATCCGGGATCGTTCATATATCTTGAAATGCAATGCACGCATGTGGAGTTACACCGCAGACTGACCCTAGTGGGAGTAATGTTACTTGTGGTTACGTTTGTACTCAACTCGAATCACTCGGAAGGGTTCAACTATGCGTACATTCCGGGGGTTGCAATGCTTGTAGCATTTGGAATCAGTTTTGTAATATTTACAAAGGGGCAGCTGCGGGAGTCATGAC
>RHFD01000016.1 GCA_003724325.1 Nitrosopumilus sp. D6
AATCCAAAAATCACAAGTATGCTCTATTACTTGTGGTCGCAGTAACCATTACAGCATCTGGTGCAATGTCACAAGCATTTGCACAGAGTGTTGAAGATGGCATGGACGGATATGTCAAGGGTACCAGTGGTATCTTCACTGGAAACCCTAACGAGTGCTGGTTTGACGACGGCGAAGGCAACATGCTACCCTGTAGAATTGATACAGGTGATACGGCATGGATGCTAATGGCCACGTCAATGGTACTCTTCATGACTCCGGGCGTCGCGTTCTTTTATGGCGGTTTAGCCAGATCAAAGAACGTCGTCAACGTACTGGGCATGACCCTAATGGTTATGGGTCTAATGTCTGTACAGTGGGTCCTGTGGGGATACTCGCTAGCATTCAGCACTGCTGAAGGTGACGCAAACCAGTTCATGGGTGGTCTGGACTATGCAGGCTTTAATCAAGTCTCTCCATACGCCCCGTTAGGCGCAGCAGGTCCTTGTGGTGACACGTGGGCAGCAGCCTATCAAATGAACGCAATGGTTGACGAGGATATTTGCAGCCAAGACTGGCCAGGCACAGTGCCTCACCAGCTCTTTGCAATGTTCCAAGGAACGTTTGCGATTATCACACCAGCCCTCATCATCGGTGGACTGGTTGATAGGATCAAATTCAGCGCGATCGTCATATTCGTCCTCATATGGGGTACCTTCGTATATGACCCAATAGCACACTGGGTCTGGGGAGGCGGCTTCATAGGAGGAGGTGGACTGGACATTGATCCGGATCTCTCGCCAAGCTACGCACTTGACTTTGCTGGTGGTACTGTAGTACACATTTCATCTGGATTCGCTGCATTGGCAGGAGCCCTAGTCCTTGGCAGACGCCTCGGATACGGCAAGGTGCCAATGGAACCACACAACATACCATTCGTAGTGCTCAATGCAGGAAGCGAAGTACAGGTGGATGGCATCACCGTGAGCGCATGGACTGTCACAAATACCGCAACTGGTATGGCTGTAGTCACTTGGGTCCTTATGTCATGGGCACATACAGGAAAACCAAGTGTAATAGGAGCCGCATCAGGAGCAGTAGCCGGGCTGGTAGCAATTACACCAGCATCCGGATGGGTAGGTCCAATGGCAGCAATCATAATCGGTATTGCCGCTGGAACAGTCTGCTATGCAGCAATAGCATTCAAGAACGCACGCAAATGGGACGACGCACTCGATGTATGGGGAGTACACGGGATTGGCGGTCTGACTGGTGCAATCTTGACTGGTACGCTAGCTAGTCCGCACATTTGGGATACCGGTGACGGTATCGGTGCATGGACCGGCACACCAGAGGGGATGGAACAGCAGGCAATCAGCATTATCGCCGCAGCAATATCTGTTGCATATGCGTTTAGTGTCACGATTGTGATCTTCAAGGTGATGGACGCCGTGTGGCCTGGCGGAATCAGAGTCACTCCTAAAGAAGAGGAGATTGGCATCGATTTAGCCCAGCACGGAGAACGAGCATACGTCAACGAGTAGAAAAGCACACCCTTTTCTTTTTCTTTTTTGAATACAAATTTAGGCGCGCGCATTACACCATGGTCATGCTGGTATCAACTGACAAGCTGCATGGCATGCTCGGCGATCCAAGACTGGTGGTAATTGATGCGCGCTCGTATCAGGACTATTCCAAATCACACATCCCGGGATCAGTCAACTTGGACCTGTTTGCATTCCACTGGGCAGACACGACCCCGGAGGGAATCTGCCACTTTGAGAGGCAGGCCTCCATGATACTCTCCTTTGCAGGCGTCTCTGAGCAAAAACAGCTAGTCTTCTATGACGACGTCTCTGGAATGCTTGCAGCCCGGGGGGTCTGGATCTCACAGTACCTCTCGCACCCCGACACATCAATGCTTGATGGCGGCATGAAGAAATGGCAGGCAGAGGGACTCCCAGTTGAATCCGGGACAAACCCGTTTTGCCCCGCCAGATTTCCTGCCAGACCCGACTCTGGAATCATTGCAGGGTATGAGTACATTCGGGAGAATCTGGAGAAACTGGTACTAGTTGATGCAAGGAGTACTGCAGAATACGACGGAACAGTAATCAGGGCAGCCAGGGCAGGCCACATTCCCGGAGCCATCAACATTGACTGGAACCTCAACTTGAATCCTGACGGTACTTTTAGGCAGGATTCAGAACTCCAAGAGCTCTACAAGTTTCGCAGGGATGCTAAAATCATTACATACTGCCAGGGCGCATACCGCGCCGCAAACGCATACCTTGCACTCAAAAAAGCAGGCTTTAAAGACGTCAGGGTGTATCTTGGCTCCTGGGGGGAATGGGGGAATCTAGACCTGCCAGTATCTAGGGACTGATCACTGACACGCCGTATGCGGCAAAGACTAGCATTATCACCGCAGGTACTGCAGTTATTATCGACTCTCTTGACATTACTTTCTCCCCTTCCACGAGTACGAATTGTACACCATCTCTGGAACCAGCTGCTTGAAGGGCTGCGCCCCGCCGTCATACCACTTTGTAAAGAACTCGTACAGATGCAGTCTCAGCGACTGTATGTATACTATCAGCCCCTCGATCATCATGATTCCAATCTGCCCGCCGACAATCAGTACTAGTGCTGCCGGTGAATCAAGTCCTCCCATGGACTCGTACGCGCTATTCACAGTTAACAGCAGCGCAGCGTGCACCAGCAGCATTATTCCGATTCGCGCATAGCTAATGGTATGCGCCAGACACTCTATTATCTTGCCCAGAAACACCTCCATCATTACGCTGACCATGTCTCCCCCCGCATCAGGATGTTTCTTGTTGTGCTTTATTCCGCCAACTATCATCATTACCACACAGGCAATTACCATTACTACTGATGCCCGGATCACTACCCACACGACTGCCCAATCCCCGACTATTACAGTAACCCAGGGAACTGCCTCTGCGTGCACCCTCGAGTACATGTTTATCACGTCATACCCAGAGCCGATTGCCCCCAGCATCACCCCGAACACGCCAAGCCACATGAAAAAGTTTGGGATCGCCTCAAAGATCATCGCGTCGCGCTCGCCTGCCTTCCAGCAGTTTCTTATGCGGAGGATAAAGGCCCATGCCAGATGTATCACTCCGAGAAATATCGACACCTTTAGAATCAGTATCACCTGATCAAAGGTAAGCTCTGCCACAGAAATTGCCCCGACAAGCCATGATATCGAGTGGAGCGGTCCGCCCTCGTGTAATAGCGCCTCGAATCCGGCAAAGTGTTCCAGATGAAATCCGAATATCTCCCCCTGAAACACGCCTGCAATAGCTCCTGAAGCACCAGACATGGCAAGCAGCATTCCCCATCTTGTAAGGGATCCCTGCCCCTTGAACTTGAAGAGCAGTCCCAGTCCCATTAGTAGCAGCCCGTGTCCCAGATCTGCAAACATGAGGCCATAAAATATGGGCCACATCAGCGAGATCATCCAGGTGGGGTCGTACTCGCCCCTCTTTGGAATTCCCTGGCTTTGCGTTATGACCTCGTAAGTCCTGACCCATTTTGGATTATCAAGGTATACAGGCATGCTCTTTAGCTCTTCGGGATCTGTCACCTCTTCTGTTATGGATGTCCACTGGTTGGTTACCTGTTTGAACTTTTTCTCCATCTTTTTTGGAATATACCCCTGAATTACTGCAAAGTTTTTTGTACCGCCGGGCTTGCGGAGCGTCTCTAGCACCTCTTTTGCCACGAGCGCGTTTTCATGCATTGCAAGTATCTCGCGCCTTGCGCTCTTTGCAATTTTGGCAATCTCTCCTGCCAGTGACTTTTGTTTTTGTGCAAGCTCTTTTACCTTTGCCTCTGCCTCAGAATATGCCTTGCTTGGAACCTGCGGGAGATCCCCCGGTATTGTAAACGGATTATAGTTGAGCGCCCGCATCGTCTTTAGTATCTGCTCTGAATCCTCAATGTCTGAAATTATCACGACTGCTGACTTTGCCTTTGAGTCAAGCTCGTACTTGAAGGATGCTGCGCCATCAAGGGATCTCTTTATCTCTTCCCAGTCTGCCGTCTCTATTACAAACAGGTTTGCATAAAAGCGCCTCATCTCTCCCATGCCTCCAATATCTATCCCCAGCTTTGATGCAACACGGAGCGTGTCGGCTGCCGCCTGGTGCTCTGCTAGCGTACGGTCTATCATGCCCTTTTCCTCCAAGAGTCTTGCCGCATTTGAGACTGACTCTGGCGTCTTTTCAAGATCTGCAATCAGATTCTCTATCTCGTCAATGTCACAGTCTTTTCTCTTGAGTACGGTCCCCTTGAAGAGGATCTCTATGATGCCTACGCGCAGCGGGATTTTGAGCCCCTTTATGACCTCCTCGACATACTGGTGCGTCTTTTGCGCCCGTAACAGCAGGTCATCTATCTCTGGCGTAACTAGATCATCTTCGGTCTCCTTTTTGTGGAACCACTCAAACTCTGTAAGGCGAGATATGGCCCTTGGGGACTCTGATCTTGGCAGTATGACACTGCCCATCAGCAGTTCTGCAACGGTCACGCTTCTGACGTTTCCCAATACATTATAATACCTTTCCGAGTCAGATCGCAGATTTGTTTTGCTTTCAGCCAAAATTGTTCCAAACATTAAAATCTATTGTCAAATGTGCTCCGAATATTGGCATCTAATCCAGAACTGGAACAGGCCATAGACAAGGTCACCTCGAGAACCGGGGACTCGCTGCTTTTAGAGCTTGCCAGCTCTGGCGCAGAGTGCAAAAAGACACTAGATGACTTGATTCCAAAGCTAGAGCTCGAGTACGACAGGATAATCTCAGATGGGCGCAAAGAGGCAGACAAGATAGAAAAACAGCTAGTAGGTGGAGCAGACCTTGCCGCTAGAAACAAGGAACTAATGGCCCTCGAAGAGGCAGTGGACAGGGTCTTTGCCGACGCGCTAGCAAAGATATCTGCAGCAGACCACTCTGCCCTGACAGAATCCCTGCTAGACGAGGCCACAAAGACGCTTGGCACCACAGAGGTGGTGGTATCTACCAATGAAAACTCACATAGTATAGTCAAATCGGCGCTCTCAAAATTTCCGGGCGCCAAAATGTCCCCGGAGAATATAAAATGTCTTGGCGGCATTGTTGCAAAGTCAAAGGACGGCTCGATGACATTTGATAATACCATTGATGCGCGGATTGGGCGAATGAAGCCTTTAATTAGGAAGGAGATTGCATCAAAATTCGGAGTAGGGATATAGTGGCGGCTCGGGGCAGAATTGTTTGGGTAAGCGGGCCGGCAGTAAGGGCAGACGGCATGGCTGATGCAAAAATGTACGAGACAGTAACAGTCGGAGATTCAAAGCTGGTAGGCGAGGTAATCAGGCTTACAGGCGATGTGGCATTCATACAAGTATACGAGTCAACAAGCGGACTAAAACCCGGCGAGCCCGTGATAGGTACGGGAAACCCGCTTAGCGTACTGCTAGGTCCGGGAATCATTGGACAGCTCTACGACGGAATTCAGAGGCCGCTGCGCGAGCTCTCAAAGGCATCTGGCTCTTTTATCGGAAGGGGAATAGTCACGACCCCAGTAGACATGACAAAAAAATACCACTTTGTGCCGTCTGTGAGTATAGGTGACGAGGTCGTGGGAGGCAGCATTGTAGGGGCAGTCCAAGAGACTGATCTTATCGACCACCCAATCATGCTTCCGCCGGATCACAAGGGCGGCAAGATATCAAAGATTATCTCCGAAGGAGACTATGATCTAGAAGAGGAGATTGCAACAGTAGAGGGGGCAGACCCGGTAAAGATGTACCACAGGTGGCCGGTACGAAAGCCGCGCCCATACAAGAACAGGTACGACCCGACAGTCCCATTAATTACAGGACAGCGCGTAATTGACACGTTCTTTCCGATTGCAAAGGGCGGCACGGGCTCGATTCCGGGCGCGTTTGGAACAGGCAAGACTGTAACACTACACCAGATAGCAAAGTGGGCCGACTCACAGGTGGTAGTATACATTGGATGCGGAGAGCGCGGAAACGAGATGACAGAAGTGCTAGTAGAGTTTCCACACCTAAAGGATCCGCGCAGCGGCAAGCCGCTCATGGACAGGACAGTCCTTGTTGCAAACACTAGCAACATGCCCGTAGCTGCAAGGGAGGCAAGCATTTACACTGGCGTTACAATTGCAGAGTACTATCGCGACATGGGAAAAGACGTGGTTCTTGTGGCAGATTCTACTAGCAGGTGGGCCGAAGCCCTCAGAGAGATGAGCGGCAGGCTCGAGGAGATGCCCGCAGAGGAGGGATACCCGTCATACCTTGCGTCACGTCTTGCAGAGTTTTACGAGAGGGCAGGGCGCGTCCGCGCAGCAGGGAGTCCTGACCGCGACGGTTCTGTTACACTAGTAGGTGCAGTCTCCCCGTCAGGCGGTGACTTTACAGAGCCGGTAACAACTCACACCATGAGATTCATCAAGACATTCTGGGCGCTCGATGCAAAGCTTGCCTACTCGAGGCACTATCCGTCAATTAACTGGATGAGCAGCTATTCAGGATACCTGGCAGACATTGCAGAGTGGTGGGGCAAGAATATTGGCGAGGACTGGCTTGATTTGAGGAGCCAGGCATACGGGGTGCTCCAGCGCGAGGACACGCTAAAGGAGATAGTCAGGCTGCTAGGACCAGAGGCTTTGCCTGACGAGGAAAAACTAATCCTCGAGGTTGCAAGAATGGTAAAGATCGGACTGCTCCAGCAAAACTCGTTTGATGAGGTAGATACCTATTGCAGTCCCGAGAAACAGTACAGACTGTTAAAACTCTTGGTAGAGTTTTACAATGGGGGCCTGCAGGCGCTCAAAGAGGGAGCTACACTCTCTGATATACGGGAACTCTCCGTAGTGTCCTCACTACTAAAGGCGAGGATGAACATTAAAGACGACGAGATGCCAAAACTTGAAGCGCTCCACTCTGACATGCAAAAAGAGCTAAAGGCAGTAACGGGAATAAAGGTGTCAAGCTGATGGGCGGAGTACAGTACAGCAAGATTGCAGAGATAAAAGGTCCGCTAGTAATAGTTGATGATGTTGAAAACGCCGCATTTGACGAACTAGTAGAGGTGGAGACTAGCGAGGGGGAGAAGAGGCTCGGCAAGGTGCTAGAGGTTGGAAACGGCAAGGCAATAGTCCAGGTGTTTGAGGGTACTACGGGTCTGTCAATTTCTGGCACAAAGGCAAAGTTTGTAGGCAAGGTAATGGAGATGCCCGTCTCAAAAGAGGTACTAGGGCGTGTCTTTGACGGGCTTGGCAGACCAAAAGACGGACTGCCGGATCCAATTGCAGACAAGTTTATTGATATTAACGGCGAGCCGATGAATCCAGAGCAGCGCGAGTATCCCAAGGACTTTATCCAGACTGGTGTATCAGTCATTGACGGCATGATAACGCTGGTCCGGGGACAAAAGCTGCCAATCTTTTCTGGCTCTGGCATGTCACACAACTTGCTTGCAGCCCAGATTGCAAGGCAGGCAAGTGTCGTGGGTACAGGCGATGACTTTGCAGTGGTGTTTGCGGCAATCGGCGTACAGTACAGCGAGGCAGAATACTTTAGAAGGAGCTTGGAGGAATCGGGCGCACTCAAGAGATCCGTACTGTTTTTGAACACTGCAGACGATCCAGCAATAGAGAGGATAATCACGCCCAGAGTGGCGCTCACTGTTGCAGAGTATCTTGCATTTGAGCTTGGAATGCACGTGCTAGTAATACTTACAGACATGACAAACTATGCAGAGGCGCTCCGGGAGATTAGCGCGGCGCGTGAAGAGGTTCCCGGACGAAAGGGATATCCAGGATACCTATACACTGATCTCTCTACTGTGTATGAGCGTGCAGGCAAACTCAACGGCCGCAAGGGAAGTGTGACGCAGGTGCCGATACTCTCAATGCCTTCTGATGATATCACCCACCCGATACCAGACCTCACCGGATACATTACAGAGGGACAGGTGGTGCTCGGAAGGGACTTGTTTAGAAAGGGAGTGTACCCGCCAATCAACATACTGATGAGCTTGAGCAGGCTGATGAAGGACGGAATCGGCGAGGGCAGCACGAGGGCAGATCACAGCGAGGTATCAAACCAGGTGTATGATGCTTATTCGCGTGCGCAAGAGGTGCGCGCGCTTGCAGGTATTGTAGGCAAGGCCGGACTGACAGAGATAGACCTCAAATACATGGATGTAGGAGATGCATTTGAGAATGAATTTCTCACACAGGCTACTGACTCGAACCGCACCATTGAGGAGACACTTGAAATATTATGGGATATAGTCTCCAAGCTTCCAAAAAACGAGATTACAAAGATAAAGGACAAGTACATAGACCAGTACTACAAGGGGAAATGACATGTCTTTTGGTCAGAACGTAGCAGCTACAAAGATTGAACTATTAAAGTGCAAAAAATCAAGACAGGTGGCAGTAATGGTGCAAAAAATACTTGATGACAAGCGCAAGGTGCTGCTAAAGAACATTGAAGAGATGATCGACGAGGCATCAAAGGCGCGCGGCGGCATTTGGGATCCGCTCCAGGATATCTACATGGCAGTCAACGAGGCGTATCTGGCCCTTGGTTCTGACACAGTTGACTCTGTGGCAGAGTCGACCCCGCCTGTGATGCAAGTTGAGGTGAGTGTGCGCCGCATAGTAGACGTAAAGATACCTGCCCTGACAGTCACAGAAGAGAACACAAAGTCAATGCCATACGGGTTTGCAGACACAAACTCGTCAATTGACAGGGCCGCCAAGCAGATAAAGGAACTCTTACCGCGCATATGCAAGGCAGCAGAGTATGAAAATTCCATATTTAGTCTCGCAAAGGCGCTTGAAAAGACACAAAAGCTGCTCAACGCGCTAGAAAACGTGATAATCCCCCAGTACCAGCAAAAGATTCGCTTCATACTCGGGACGCTAGAGGAGCGCGAGCGCGAGGAATTCGCAAAGTTAAAAAAAGTAAAGGCAAAGATGGAGAGCAGGAAATGACAAAAGACGAGATCCAAAAACTAGTAAAAGAGTCCAAGAAAAAGCTTGATGCCGACGAGAAGAGCTCTGCAGAGTCGATAAGGGGAGACCTGTCGTCGTTTAAGAAAAAGGCGCTCGACAGCGTTTAGAATCGCACGCACTACCCTAGTATTTGGCCATGTCAGGGGCTCACTACTAGTATGTTGCTGGTTTGAGCAGGCTTGCCACATGCTACATTTTTGTCTAGGATTTCTGGACTTTCCAAATATTGAAATAGATCTCCAAACTCTGGTAGGCATGATCAAATGCACGCAAGAACACAAACTGGAATATCTCTTAAAGCAGGACGGCAAAGACTATTGCGCCCAGGTAATGGGTATTCCGGGGATTATAGTAGGCGGAGAAGACGTTGATGAGATAAGAAAAGAAATTACCCATGCAACAAAGCGATATTTGGACTATCATGATCCTACTCATATTAAAATACAAGAGCAAAACTTTGATTCATCATTGCGCACATCATCTGAAGGCGCTGTTTTAAGTATAGAAAAATTCTCAGTTAGGTGCTGATTTTGGCGCTCCAAGGAAGAATTCATCACAGAATATAATGCCGGGATCGAGATTCTTTAGAAATATTCCAAAGGAGATTTTCTCGAGTTTCTCAATTCTGAAGACTAGAACAAATAAACTTGTTTTCACAGAGGTTTGCGCTTGATCATAAAACAGATTGGCCGCTCTAAAAAATTCTCTAAAACATCAGGATCTAATTTTTAGCTGCACGGCATAGTCATGGTTTAAATATGGAAATAAAACGAGCCAAATCAGATGAAGCCAATTGTCTTCTTGTTATCGGTCGCATCAGTTGCGTTGCTAGCTGCAGGTCTTACTGACGTTGCATACGCGCAAGAAGCGAGCGCCGCAACAGGCGATGGTTCAAAGCTCATTGGAGCAGGCATCGCATTTGGTCTTGCATCACTGGGAGCAGGCATTGGTCTGGGCCAGGTGGGAGCAGCAGGACTGGCAGTGATTAGTGAGAATCCGGCGCTCCAGTCCAAAGTGTTCATCTTTGTCGGAATGGTAGAGTCGATTGCAATTTACGGCATTGTAATGATGTTCATCATTTTGGGACAATAGATACTAGTTTTTTAATTGTATTTTAGCTTGTTTACATCTAGCACGCGGGAGCAGTACCTGCACTTGAGGACGCGTCCCCCCTTGTCTACCACGTCCATGACTGATTCAATGCTCTCCGTGCTGTTTGTTATGCAGTCCGGATTCGAGCAGCGAAATATGCGGTCAATCTCGTTTGGAAGCGAGACGCGCCTCTTTTCGACTAGCTTGTAGTCTTTGATCATATTTATCGTAGCCTTTGGCACAATCACTGCAAGCTTGTTTGTGTCATCGTCTTTGAGAAAGCGGTTCTCCACCTTGATAATGTCTTTTTTCTTAAACTTGCCGCTTGGGACGTTGAGGGCTATGGTGATAAGGCTCCCGTCACTGCCGTCTATGTCTAGCGCGCCAAGCACCTGCAGGCCCTTGCCCTCATCAATGTGATCAATTACAGTGCCCTCCTTTATCCGCCTGACTAAAAGGTCTGACTGCTCCATCAGAATACTTGTATAGGCTCTTCTATATAATATTGAAAGAATGGGCAGGTTTTACAAAAAGAGCGTCATCTCAATTAAGGATCTAGACAAGCAGAGCCTAGAGGAGATATTTACTGCCACTGAAAAGATGATCCGGATGAGTCCGGCAGAGCGCAGAAATGTCTGCAAGGGCAGCACGCTTGGATACCTGTTTTATGAGCCAAGTACTAGGACGCGCCTGAGCTTTGATGCGGCAATGACGTCTGTAGGTGGAAGCTCGCTTGGAATAGCAGATGTTGCATCATCATCCACGCAAAAAGGCGAGAGTCTTGCTGACACTGTAAAAATAATGTCAATATACTCTGATGCCCTGGTACTGCGGCATCCACTTGATGGCTCTAGCAGGTTTGCATCAGAGATTTCTGAAAAGCCTGTAATTAATGGGGGGAGCGGTACTGAGGAGCATCCCACACAGGCAATACAGGATCTCTTTACTATTAAAAAGGAAAAGAAAAAGATAGACGGGCTCAAGGTGGGCATAGTCGGGGATCTAAAGTACGGCAGGACTGTCTACTCGCTTCTTTACGGACTAGGCAACTATGACGTTGATGTGCGGCTCATCTCGCCAGAGTCGCTGCGCATACGCTCAGACTCTACATACGAGATTAAAAAGAGGCTTGACTATACGGAATCCTCAAAGATGGAGGATCACATTGACGAGCTAGACGTGCTGTATGTCACCAGGATACAAAAGGAGCGCTTTCCAGACGAGGAAGAATATCTAAAGGTAAAGGGCAGCTATATAGTCGGCCTTGACTTGTTACATCAGATGAAAAAGGATTCCATAATACTGCATCCGCTTCCGCGGCTTGATGAGATATCAACTGACGTGGACTCTGCCCCCAATGCAAAGTATTTCAAGCAGGC
>RHFD01000024.1 GCA_003724325.1 Nitrosopumilus sp. D6
CCCCTGCGACCTGAAATATTTACGCGCATCTAGCGTATGGTTAAATAATTTTTACATGATCTTCCTAAATACCAGCAGGAGTGAGAACTCTTAGAATGGTTACAGCATATTGCGTAAAGTGCAGGGAGAAACAAGAGATCAAAAACCCCCAAGAGACTAAACTCAAGAACGGGCGCCCAGCAGTAAAGGGCACGTGTCCAAAATGTGGGACCAATGTCTTCCGAATAGGCAAGGCATAGACAGTCCGCTCCTCTATTTTTCAAAACCCATATAGGGTCTTGCGCACACCCATATTCGTGAGTACGGAATACGAGGCGCTATTAGATAGGATAAAAGACAAGCTTGGCGGCTCAAAGGCCGGCTCTGCCAGGTTTGAGCTTCCGGTAGTGGATGTAATGTGGGAGGGACAAAAGACGTTTTTGCGTAACTTTGCCGAGTTCCCAAAGTTGCTCAGGCGTGATCCAGAAAAGGTGCTCCAGTACCTCTCAAAAGAGTTTGCAGTGCCTGCAGAGCGGCTAGGTGAAAAGGCAATGTTTGTCGGAAGACGCGCCCCTGATGACTTTACCCGCCTGTTCCAGATATATGTAAAGGATTATCTCGAATGCCCCACCTGCAAAAGCCCGGACACAAAGATCACAAAGGAGAACCGCATATCATTTCTAGTGTGCGAGGCATGCGGGGCAAAGTCGGCGCTAAAGGGAAAATATGCGTAATGTTTTCGATAAAGGTATCTAAACATCAAAGAAATCAAATGCTTAACATGTGTGATGCCGACATACTTGACTCTAACATAGTCCAGGGCGATCTTACCATGCACATAAGCAAGAGCTATTACGGCGGGGAAATGGTAGATGCGGCAAAAGCCTCGGATCTACTGAAAAATTCCTCCATTATCAACATGGTCGGCAAAAACACAGTGTCTCTTTCCATACAACTCGGCATCGGCTCCAAGGACGGTGTCAAGAAAATCTCCGGGGTTCCGTTTCTCATCGTCTTTAAGACATGAACCTGCATGACGATATCATACCAGACGACTTGGATGAAAGGATAGAGTCAAGAATGGACAAAAAGCTTGCAAGAAAAAAGAAACTCGATGACGGCTTTAAGGGAAACAAGGTGGTAAACGAGGTGCTTGATAAAAGTACAGTGATGACACTATACAAGATGATAAGAAACCACGTGATCTCATATGTCAACGGCCCCATAAGCGCGGGAAAAGAATCAGTAGTGTTCTGGGGAGTGGCAGATGATGCAGACGTGGCGCTAAAGATATACCTTGTAAGCACGTCAAACTTTAAAAAACGCGAGGCCTACATTACAGGCGATCCCAGGTTTTCAAGAATCAAAAAGGGAACCAGAAACCTGGTGTATCTGTGGGCATCAAAAGAGTTTCGCAACCTGTCTTTGTGTCATAATGCCGGGCTCCCGGTTCCAAAACCCATACATCTCTCAAAGAACGTGCTGGCAATGGAGTTTGTAGGGGAGGGAGGGGCTCCCTGCAAGACGCTGCTGAACTCAAAAGTGGACTCTGGCGACTATACAGAGGCAATTCTGATACTTGAGCAGATGTACGGAGCCGGACTGGTGCATGGCGACTATTCTGAATATAATATATTTAAGACAGGGACGGGCCTGATGGTCTTTGATCTGGGATCTGCAGTCGATATCAGGCACCCAAACTCGGCAGAATTCCTTAAGAGAGATATTAATAACATTACGAGGTTCTTTCATAAAAGAGGCGTGCAAGTTGAAGAAGCAGATGACGTATTTGGGAGGATTCTAAGATGAGCTTTCAGCAGATGGTGCGCATACCAGGGGATCGCATAGCGGCCCTGATAGGCAAGTCTGGCAGCTCCAAGATTACAATAGAAGAGTCCTGCCATGTCTCCCTCGAGATAGACGGCAAATCCGGCGAGGTGGCCATCACCTCTTGTGGGGACGTTGAAAAGATGGAGCCATTCAAGGCAGTAGAGATTGTCACGGCGATAGGGCGCGGATTCTCCCCTGAGAATGCCATGACACTGCTGCAGGGTCAAAACACACTGCATGTGATAAATCTGCGCGACTTTGCCGGCAAGTCCAGCTCTGCCATTGAAAGGATAAAAGGGAGGCTCATTGGAGAGGGCGGCAGGGCAAGACAGAACATGGAGAATCTCAGCAATACACACATTTCAATTTATGGCAAGACAGTCTCTGTAATAGGGGATGCGGCGAGGCTGCGCCTAGTAGTGGATGCGATTGCCTCGATATCAAGTGGCAGCATGCACGGGGCAGTGTACGGCAGATTAGAGGCTGCAAACAGAAGGGCAAAACAGGAACGCATGAAGCTGTGGGAGGATTGAAATGTCAGTAGAAAAGTTCAACCAGATATCACCAAGCGAGTTTTTTTACAGTAACCGGGATCTTGCGGGATTTAGTAATCCCACGCGCTCGCTATACACTGCAGTGCGCGAGTTTGTAGAAAATGCTCTAGATGCATGCGACCAAAAGGGAGTGCTGCCAGATGTGCGCCTAAAGATACAGGCAGTGGATCCAGAAAAGCACGATCCAAAGCACTACATCCTGACAGTATCTGATAATGGGCCTGGAATGGACTCCAAATACGTGCCGCATGCATTTGGAACTGTCCTGTATGGATCAAAGTTTGGTCTCAAGCAGGCGCGCGGCATGTTCGGGCTTGGAGCTACAATGGCCATACTGTACGGACAAATAACTACAAACAAGCCTGTAACTGTAAAGAGCTGCACTGACGGGCAGACACAAGACAAGTTTGAGATACTGCTTGACATACAGAGAAACAAGCCCGTGATACTGCGACACTCTACAAAACCCGCCTCAAAAAGGGGTCTTTCTGTGAGTATCTGCCTTGAGGGTGACTATTCAAAGGCCGGAGGCAAGATACGCGACTATGTGTACGAGACATCACTAATCACCCCGTATGCATCTATCACGTTTGATGATCCAAAGGGGCAAAAGTTCCACCACCCGAGATTCGTCCGGGACATGCCAAAGCCGCCCACCATAATACGGCCGCATCCACACGGGATTGATGTTGAGCGCATACGGAGGATGATAGTAGAGTCACAGTTTGAGATTCCAAGCATTGATGATGCCATGATAGAAAAGGTGCGCCGGGAGCTCGGTCTGGCAAAAAAGAACCTTGGCTTTGATGCCATGATGGAGCGCGTGGAAAAAAAATGGAAGACACTTACAAGACAGGTGAGAGTAGTGATATCAATCGTGTCATTTCTCGGGATGGATCTTGAGAGGCTCAGCAAGATAAAGATAGAAGACATTGACGTGCCAAACAAAAAACTGTTCTACTGGGACTTTGGGGACTCGCAGTCAAAGTCAGTAGACATTGATTCTGAAAGCCCCTACTACAAGCAGCTTACAAACACGGTCCAAGGCGAGCCGCTTACCACATTTCTTACAAAGAGATTCCAGCGTGTGGGGCCTGCCACTGCAGTAAAGTTTGCAGAGTTTGCACAGATAAAGCCAGAAAAGAGAATGGGCACTCTCTCAAACCAAGAGCTAGTACACCTGAGTGACTCGCTGCAAAAGTTTGATGAATTTCTGGCGCCTGACTCTAGCTGCCTTGCGCCGCTAGGAGAATCCCCGCTTGAAAAGGGAATAAAAAAGTTCTTCAGTCCGGACTTTGCCGCAGTAGTGCAGCGCCCTGCATCTGCGTACTCGGGGTTTCCATTTATCATAGAGATGGGAATCGCATACGGCGGAGAGATAAAGACAGGCGGGCCGCACATCTACAGATATGCAAACAGGATACCGCTATTATATGACGAGGGTAGTGATGTGGTGCTAAAGGTGGTAAACGAGATTGACTGGGCAAGATACAAGATAAAAGGCGAGCCGCCTTTTCTCATCGTCTCGCACATTTGCTCGACTAGAATTCCCTACAAGACTGCCGGCAAAGAAAACGTGGCAGACAGGCAGGAGATAGAGCGCGAGCTGCGCCTTGCGCTCCAGTTTTTGTCGCGCAAGCTTGCGGCATACATGTCAAAGAGGGGCCAGGCAGAGATGGCAAAAAAGAGGGCAAATCTGTATGCAAAGTACATTCCGCTGATCGCCGAGTTCTGCACAGAGCTTGCAGGCAAGAAGAAAAAGCCCGACTATTCGCAAATGCTAGAGCAAAATACGCTAGAACTAGCTACAAAGGAGGCAGAAATTGAAACAAAGTGAGAAGAAAAAGCACCAGAAAAAGCACGTAGATGTGCTAGAGATTCTAAAGGCGCATGGGGCAAAGATATACCGGGATCTAGAGGATGGCCAGTTTCCAAAATTCTCTATACCAAGCAGGTCAGTAAGCAATATAGTATATGACAAAAAACTCAGGCAGTACATACTAGGCAATGCCGCCACGTTGCGCAACTCGAGAAATTCATCACAACTGCGCTCATTTACACAGCTAATGTGGCTTGCATTTTTTGCAAACAGACTCACGCAGGAGAAAAAATCCTCGACGCTGCGAGACGTGTACTATTCGTCCCAGGCATTTGCAGTAGAGTTTGATGACCAGTCAGAGTCAGATAATATAATCGTGGATTTAGAGGCAGTCACCTCTAGGCCGCGCGAGGATTTTCACATATTCCCAGAGGAGCGCAGCTCGATATTTGGAGACCTTGACATTGAATATACCATACCCGGATACGAGGGCAAAAAGATGAATCTCTCAAACCATCCTGACGGCTATTCAATAGGCCCGAGCCTCACCACTGCAGAGCTAGTAGATACGAGCGCAGAGATAGTAATTGCGATAGAAAAGGGCGGCCTCTTTACCAGATTTGTAGAAGAGCAGGTGGACAAAAAATTCAAGTCGATAATAATCAATACGGGCGGACAGGCGCCCCGTTCCACTAGAACTCTGCTAAAGCGGTTACATGATGAGCTGAGCTTGCCTGTAATAGTGTTGACTGACGGGGATGTGTACGGCGAGCACATTGCAATGGTGATAAAGTCCGGCTCTGCAAACGCGGCGCATCTGCGCGAGCTCACTGTACCTGATGCAAA
>RHFD01000092.1 GCA_003724325.1 Nitrosopumilus sp. D6
TATCATACCACTTAGTGAGCGCAGCGCCTCTAGTTTTATCTGCGGGCATTTTGCATTCTTTCTCATCGGACAGTTAAACTCATTTTTAGAGTTAAAGCGTATCTTGCCTGAAAAGGCGTTTTTTGCCAGATACAAAAATCTCAAGGGGGGAATTACTGGTGCCGGCAGATTTTTGTATCTGGCAAAAAATGCATTTTCAGGCAAGATACGCTTTAACTCTAAAAACGAGTTTAACTGTCCGATGAGAAAGAATGCAAAATGCCCGCAGATAAAACTAGAGGCGCTGCGCTCACTAAGTGGTATGATACAGGATTTAGAGATAACTGGCAATAATTATGCAGAGTATGCAAAAGTCAGAGACTCTTTTATGTATCTTGATCCCCCCTACATGAACAATACAAACGCCCACTATAATGCGACTGTCCCGCTAGAGGACTTTGCCGGGTTTATCAGGGATATACAGGGGGCAAACAAGGTAATGATCTCAGAGCAGAACAGCCCAGAGTGTCTCATGCTCTCTGGGAATTACAAGGTGTTTGCAGTGACGCTAAACCGTTCCCTCCAATATTACACGCAGGAAAACAGCAAGGAGATAATTGCAATAAACTATACACTGTAACTTAGCGCTGTTTGCTTTTTTGGACCAGGATCTTTTTTATCCGCGATATGGTGGGATAGCTGTACCCGCGGCGCCGATAGTTTGCAATCATGAGCTTCCAGTTTTTGAGGCGCCACTGTGCCTGCTCGGATGTCACAGAGTGGACTTCTTTTTGTATAATGCTCTTTCTTCCCACCTTTAGTGTCCCGGCATCCTTTGCAGACCAGCGGTTTTTTGCAAACTTTAGCCCCGCAAGGATTTCTGCCACGGGCATGTCCCTAAAGTATTCTTTGAGGCGCCGCAGCTCTGCATCAGTAAGGCTGCCAGATATGGGAAGCTCGACTGTGGGTCTTGCCATTATATCATACAAAGGGTGCTGACTTAAGAGAATTGCTACTAGCAGGGAAGCGGCACGTTTGAGTTGCGGCACAGAGTCAGGTACATACCTGCCCCAATTATCACGGCTGCAAAGACAGAGAGTGGCACAAGCAAAAACCCAATGTTCCTATACTAGTCTACCGCTATTTCAAACCGGCCCCTGATCCCGGGATCCCGGAGCATTGCCACCATTTCTCTTGGCATCACATCTGAGGCCTTGTCGCACCTTATGGCAAGGGTCCGGGGACACACATAGCTGCTCTTTCTTATTACAATGTCCTCCTCGTCTTCTAATAGTAGATCCGGATGCCCCTCTCCGCGTACTATAAACTCGTATTCTTCCACCCTGATGGTGCACGTCACATGGGCGCCACGAGTCCTGAGCCGCGTCTTTATATTTTCTGGCAGCCCGGCGCAGCCAAGTGTCGCGCCAACCCCCACTATGCAGTCCCCGCTAGGAGTGAGACTGGTGCTTTTTGTAATCTCGATGCTCTTTTGGTGGTTTGAGCGGACGTTTGGATGTCCTGAAAATTCAATCTCAAATTTCACATCGTGAGGCGAGTGGGCGCCATAAATAAATCAAAGCAGTACGTCTGATCTCTTTTCTACAATCTCGCGCTTTAGACTCTCTGGCACATCCGGGATTGCAGTCTTTGTCTGGCCGGCAATCACATTGTGCGCCTCTTCAAGTATTGCAAGCGTGTCTGCGTTTGCCTCTTTGCCTATGCCCATGTCTGCACCGGCACCTACTTTTGAGCCTGACATTACATCCCCTAGTATCTGCGAGAGATCCTGCATCGAGGCGTTTGCATCAGGCATGAGTCCGGAAAGCGATGGCGCCAAACCCTTGATTACAGACATGCACGGGCTCAGCGTCACCACCACGTCTCCAAGCTCAGAGACGGTGTCAAGCCTGAGCTTTATCTGCTCCATTGAGAGCTTTGCCCCGCCTACCATACTCCTCATCTTTCTTACCTGTGCAAGCTCTCCTGCGTACGCGTGTGCGTATCCTGCCTTGTTGTTTTTTTGGGCATTTACAATCTTTTCAAATATCATGTCGTGTTTTTTTTGCAGTTTTTCACCGATTCCCTCCAGGTTTACTATCTGCAGTTCGAGCTTTTTCTGCGCAAAGTCAATCTTGTTTTTGAGCGGTGCATCGGATCTTACCCTGCCCATTATCCTACTAGATATGCTCTCGCCTTCTGCCTTTCCCCACGAATTTCTCAACATACGTAAACATTTGCTATGTTTTAGAATGCTTTTAAGTGGGCATGTCACTGCCGCCCCTGTAACTGCAGTTACAGCAGGCAATGGTTACAATCTAGCCAAACGTAAATGTAAATATCTGAAATCCTGACCCTGATACGTCTATCTCCATCAGGTGTGTGGATGCAGAGTCTGCATTAATAATGTTGTAGAGATCCGGATCAGAGACTGACAGGACTCCTCCGGGCATAATATCAGAGCCTGCAATATCTGCAGGAATTGGCTTGCCGTCTATCTGTATCTTTATCTCTGCGGTGCCTTCTGTGACAATGTTTACCTCTTTTGCGTTATAGTATAACTGGATGCGGCCAGTATCTGATACTAGCTCCATGCTATCGCTCCTGTTCTTCCACTCGCCAGTCATGTAGAATTTGTGCAGATCGACGTTTTCTGGCTCTCCATACTCTACGATACTCTCGGGCCTAAAGCCCTCCTCGCTGCCCAGCTGGCTTCGACCAAATGCAAACTGGTATCCCAAGTAGAGCTCTGGCGTCCTAAAGGCGCTGTGCTCAAATTCTTTAATCGCAACTAGCGGCTCGGCTGAGACAGTCTGAATGCCTAGTGATGCTGCCCTCTCTTCTAGCAGGTTTTGTATGACGCGCTCTGTCTCGTCGTATCCACCCTCGCCTATCTTGTCATATCTAATGTATCCCTCGTGGTCTGCCACGTATTTTCTGGGCCAGTACCTGTTCTCAAAGGC
>RHFD01000082.1 GCA_003724325.1 Nitrosopumilus sp. D6
CAGTCAGATTGTATTCCGTGTCAGGATCCGGTGCTACGGGTTCTGCCGCACTTGCAAGCGGCACCAGGGCAATCAATACTGCCATTGCCAGCACTATCTGTCTCATTGTTCCTACCACAATGAGGGGGATAATAACGGTATTTCATGGGAGGTTCTGTATAGTTTGTGAGACCTAGGCATGGATGTCTGGGGTTCTGTATAATTATGAATGCTGGGAATGTGTGCCTGATTTTTTTGGCATATGCGAATGTCGGCAGGGTGCAATTAGTATAAATATCTTTGATCTGGATCTGGTTCAATGACGGAAGAAATATTGAAGAAACCTGAACAAACGTTATCTAGCGTGATTGGATACTCTGCAATACTCGTGGCAGATTACCTAATCTCCAAAGGACAGGGTTTGCTTACCCCGCTTCAGATAATAAAATTGATATACATAAGCCATGGATACACATTGGCAATACATAACAGGCCGTTAACCCATGACCGTATCGAGGCATGGAAATACGGTCCTGTGTTACCTGTGCTATACCACGCATTGAAAATACATGCCTCTAAACCAATCCCAAATTTGTATTACTGTGGAACAAACACACTTGTATCCGTTGATAAAAGAGAGAAGTTTTTTAATGATGTTATAGAAAAACCAATCAAGGACATCTTGGATCGTGTGTTGGAGGCGTATGGTGACATGACTGGAAACGAATTGTCAGCAATCACACATGAAAAAGGCACACCTTGGCACATCTGTTACAGGAAAAATGAATTCAGCATAGAAATCCCAGATGACATCATCAAGAATCATTACACAGAATTAAAATTAAGAAATGAACGACAAAGTAAACAAACCGGATCTTAAGACTACAATCATCAAAAGATATCCTAGTAAGACTGTGGTGGACTCTACCATGGTAAAAGATCCACAAATACCAAAAAAACATGCATTTACTCATGGAATTCTCATAGTGTATATATCACTTGTCGGTATGCTTTTAGCTGTATTTTTTACTGGTTTTCAACAAATTGATTTCTATCTGGAACCATACGTATTGAAGACACTTATTGTTGCTGTGATCAGTTCTCAAACTATTTTGGCTCTGACTAAGATATTCAATTACGCATTTTCACCATTAAAAGAATTAAAAAAACTAAAAAGATTAAAAAAATAATACCCCAGTAGAATCATTGTTTTGATGTGAATATAGCAACCCATGTCTTTCCGTCTTTATTCAATTTCCAATTCAAGGATACACCTTCCTTCAAACCTAGAGCCTCCACTACAAAAACCGGGATTGTGGTTCTGCGTAGTTAACGGGTGCTAGTTATGAGGCTAAAATACGGATCTTCTTCAGATTCAACTTGATAAAAACCATCATTGATCCGAAAGGGATCAGTGGTGGCCCATGGTAGAGGTTGATTCAGCCAACCTATAGTCTCCAACCATCGCCACCAGTGAGGTAAAACCTCACAGATGGGTACTCATCAAGAGAGATGTTTCCACTTCTCCTGATGAGGGTGATTTGCACAATAGAGTAAAACAGCCTTTCTGTTTAATTAGTCTTTTAGAATTTGATTCGTGAGCGGTCAGGTCTGGCACGAAGATGATGTTTGAAGTCAGGCGGTGGTTCAATCTAGTGCCTGAGATAATGTCAAACTGCACGAGCGATCTGACCTCTTACCCTTGCACTAGTACGTGATGGGTTGATTCCACTACAGATGGTGCAAGAGGTTGATTTTGCAATTCTCTAGATTGGTTTTCTATTAAAGAATCTAAAAAATATCATAAAATCAATCTTTTGTAACATTGCTAGTAAAATCAGTTATGGTAAATTCGATATTCTCTATTCGCATCCAAATAGTATGTCATTATTAGTCTGGGAATGACACGTGTCGCTGCCGTCGCCGCCATCAACTACGTCATATCCTTCATCAGAGTAGATAATGTCTGCGCCTGCCTCGCCTTTTAGCACGTCATTATCAGAGTTTCCGTGGATTATGTCGTCTCCGTCCCCGCCAGATACAATGTCATCGCCGTGTCCCCCGAATATACAGTCGTTGCCGCCTCCACCCATGATCAGATCATTGCCTTTCATGCCAAATATGAGGTCGTCAGCATCAGTCCCCTGGAGCAAGTCACTGTCATCTGTACCGCGTATGACATTATACAAAGAGATGTGACTGCCGCATACAAATATTGTAATTTTCTGCTCGGCAGTGGCAGAGTATCCGGCATTATCAAAGGCAGTCCACATCACTATGGTATCTCCTGGCTTGAACGCATCTGGCGCGGTGCTAGTTATCGCCCTGATGCCGCTTGCATCGGTGGCATTGGCGCCTCCAATATCGACTCGTGTGCGATAGTCTTGTGCCTCGGCGTGGACAGGTCCCGGGACAGTTATTTCTGGCCTGGTCTTGTCATAGAATATCTCTAGTTCTTCCTCTGTCAGATCCGCAGACGGTACGATTACAGGCTTTGTGTAAAACGGCGTCTCAAACGTCCTGACGGTATGACTTGACGAGTCAGTTACAATCAGCTCGCCGTTTATTCCCATTGCGAGATCTGTTGCATCAAATGTAGTCTTGTACGGTCCGTTTTGCCGGTGTATTCCCACCAGCAGGTCAGAGTCCTGCGAGAGGTGCATTATGCGATCAGTCGCAGAATTGAGAACGTACATGTCGCCGTTTGGATCAATTGCTATGGAGACAGGACGAAAGTCATACCCGTAATAGTGGAATGGAAACGACTTTACAAGTGAGCCATTTGATGAGAACTTTGCAATCTTAGAGTTGCCTCTGTCTGCTATGTAAATGTCTCCGTACGAATCCACATCTATTCCTAGCGGGGTTAGAAACTGCCCCTTGCCCAGTCCACTGGAGCCAAGAATGGAGACAAACTCGCCGTTTGTGGTAAATGTCTGCACCCTCTGGTTGCCAGTATCCACCACATACACCAGACCGTCATGTACTGCAATGTCGTTTGGTAGCAGGAACTGTCCCTTGCTGGATCCGCGCGAGCCCCACTCATCGACAAACGTGCCGTTGTCAGAAAACTTTTGAACTCTGTTTAGATCGTGGTCTACTACAAATATGGATCCGTTGTATGCTGCCACTCCGGCAGGATAGTGAAAGCCTCCAGAGCCCTTGCCGCTAGAGCCCCACTCTGTAATGTACTGGCCAAAGCTTGAGAGTTTTTGGATGCGCTTGTTTCCAAGGTCACTTACATAGACACTGCCGTCCTCATCTACTGTTACATACTGGGGGTGGGAAAAGTGACCCGACTCGCCTATTCCAAAGGAGCCCCATTGGGTTATTGCCTTGTAGTACTCTTTTCCCGAGGCATCAGGCACAAGCGAGCCTGCAAGGACTGCCAGTGAGAGTATTACTATTAGTGTCAGATTCAACCCTTTGTGCTGTACAAATTCAAAAAACACCAGAGAGGTTTGAAAATATTGTAGTTTTAGTCAATTTTTGTATCAAAATGGCCTGCTAGCCTCGCGCGTAAAGACATAGCTTGCCACCGTGCCAGATATGACAGCCATTGCAGATATCACGGCCAAGCTAAACAGCACGGGGATGCCTCCCTCAGAGACGCCTGTCATCATCTCCCGGACTAGCAGGACTGCGTATGTGACTGGGTTGAACATGGCAGCTGATGCAAGCCACTCTGGCAGCAGCTCTAGCGGGAACAGGGCGGGACTGAGCATGAACAACGGCATGGCAAGAAAGTTTATCACGGCCCAAAACGTCTCTTGCGACTTTGCAGTGGCTGCCACTGCCACAGATATTCCTGAAAAACCCAGTGAAAAGAGCACCACTACCCCCATGATTGGTACAAGTACTATTGGGTCAGGCGGAGTAATACCTATTGCAAGCGCGATGCCAAGTACCAGACTTGCCTGCAGCACCACAATCACAGATATTGCAATCATCTTGCCGAGCGCTATTGCAGGTCTTGACACGGGGGACGTGAGCGCCTTGTTCATGAATCCGTAGCGCCGATCCCACAGCGTGTTGACGCCGCTAAATATGCTGGTAAATATCGCAGTAAGTATTATCACACCGGGAGCCATGAACTCGACGTACTCGCCGTCAAAGCCGACTGACTGTATGAGCGGCTGCGTGCCAGAAAACGTGTTTCCCACCACTATTATCCACACCACCGGCTGCATGAGGCGTATGAGCAGTCCGCTTCTTGATTTTTGATACCGCTTTAGCTCGCGCCACAGTATGGTGCGTGTATCGTATATCACGCGCGTAGCCTCCGCATCTTTGCGTGCTCGCGCTGGCGGTTGAATTTTTCATCGCGTATCTGGCGTCCCGTGTATGAAAGGAACACGTCATCTAGCGTGGGCCTCTCAAGTGAGACGGACTCGATTCTTGCCTTTGACTTTAACGCAGCGTCAAATATCTTTGGCATGAAGCGTGTCCCGTCAGGTGTGAGTATCTTTATCTTTTTTCCGTCACCTGTCACCTTGGCCTGGCTTTGCGCCAAGAGCGCAGATAAAAACAAATCATTACGTGCATCCACGGTAATTGATATTATCTCGCCGCCCATCTTCTTTTTCATGCTCTCAGGCGAGTCTATTGCCTGTATGCTACCAGAGTCAATAATTCCGATACGGTCGCAAAGCCTGTCTGCCTCTTCCATATAGTGAGTACTTAGAAATACTGTCATCTCTGACTCTGCGTGAATCTGCCTAATGTACTGCCAAAGCTTTGTGCGGGTCTGAATGTCAAGGCCGACAGTCGGCTCGTCAAGGAACAGCACCTTTGGGAGGTGCAACAGGCCGCCTGCAATGTCTAGGCGCTTTCTCATGCCGCCAGAGTATGTCACCACGGAATTGTTCTGCCTGTCTTCAAGCTCGACTAGGGCCAGCACCGCATCAATCCTAGAGTCAATGTCCTTTTTTTCCATGTGGCTGAGCCT
>RHFD01000032.1 GCA_003724325.1 Nitrosopumilus sp. D6
AAAGATAATGCCGCCGCCGATTCCAAAAAATGCAGATATTATTCCGGCAAAAAAGCTTGCCGCCACTGCAATCACTACTAGAAGTGAGGAGATTTGGAGCCTTCTACCCTCAAGACGTCTCCGTAATAGCATGTAGAGTACAGATGCCACCAGTACCACTCCAAAGAGCATCTTGAATAGTGTGGGAGTCACATCTGCAGAGACGAGCGCACCAATTATTGATCCGGGAACAGATACCAGTCCGAGCTTTATTCCAAGTTTGTACTCTATTCTCTTTTGCCGCGAGTATACAATACTTGATGAAACAGCATTGCTCATGGCAGCATAGAGGCTGTTACTTGCAGCCACAGCAGGTGGAAACCCCAGAAATGTCAGTACCGGCACCACTACAATCCCGCCGCCAAGTCCAATCATCGAGCCGAGCACCCCGGCTGCAAATCCCAGCGGCACAAGCCACAGCTGATCAATCATCGCAGTACCATACATCATACGATATATTAGACTATTTTGCCACTACTAGAACCCACAGGTACAGGCCGTCTGTCTGGCTTATCTCCAATACCAGATCCTTTTGGTCAAGTCCTGAAATCCTTGATTTTAGCGGGACACTCTGAGTAGAGCCGCTAAACTGCTCTTGCGCCTCGGCCATCCATTCCTGAACAGAGGCAAATCCACCAGGGCGTACGTCTTGCCAGCACTCACATACTAGCGCATCAATCATCACCTCAAAGACGTATTCTGCCCTCGTAGAATCAATGGATGAAGACTCTACCAGAGCTACTGCCATTGCTGCCTTGCCGCCTTTATTGCCGCCCATGTTGATGTTTCCAACGGTATCTTCGGAATCTACTAGCGCCGTGGTTATACAGTATGAGACGGGACGCTGCCTGCCGTCTGCATCAAAATAAGTACAGTACTGGCCCACAGTATGGTCGGCAATCTCTGTAATGGCAGAAAGACGCAGGTCGCGAGATGCCAGTGCATCCCGCATCACATCAATATCAGAGTATGTAAAGTCATTAGAGTAGAATTTTGTAGGCGGTTCCTCGTACTGTGTAAAGACTAGGATTCCTGCCATGAGAATAGCTGCACCTAGTCCCAGGATTAACTTTTTCACTATATTTGGAGACTGGCATTCAAAGATAAGCTTTTGCACTCAGATTGAGATCAGAGTAAGTATAGAGTCCTCTGTAATGTTGTATTTTTCTACAAATCCCGATGTCACCTCTAGTATGTACGTCGCCATACCGTCCGGATGGTACGTATCGCAGCTTATTATCTCCTCGACTGTAATACACGGTAGAGCTCCCTCGATAATGCTGACTACCCTGCCGTCTGCATCAAACCAGATCATGTCTAGTGGAAACTGCATGTTGCGCATCCACAGCCCATAGCTGCCAGGCTCTTCAAATACAAATATCATTCCCTCATCGAATGGCAGCTGCTTTTGAAACATTAGTCCGCCTGTGCGCTTGGCTGCAGTGTCTGCAATCTGCACCTGTAAGACCACGTCATCTATTTTTATAGTCCCTATTGAAAACTCGGCAGACTGTAGCTTTACATCGCCAGGCAGGGTAAATAGTCCCACCAGCCCCACAATTGTTGCGGCAATGATTATAGGAACTAGTGCTTCAGTTCTGGTGACCATAAAATGGTATAGATTGATTCCTTTTAAAAACCCAAGTTACATTATCGTGTTTTTAAAGTCGTTAATCGAGGAGAGGGTGTTTTTTGTCTCGTGGCCAACATCGTGTATTGTGGCCCCGTTGTACTTTTTGTCAAGATACCGCCCGGCCATTATCATTGGGCCGCCTACTGCACATGTCACTCCCGTGGGCTCTGGAACCCACAGCATCATAAAGCCTATCTTTTGGAGCTTTTTGCCGGGGGCAGACGCCTTTTGGAGAGCCCCAAGCGAAGAGGCAGTATGCTTGTCAGAGATTCCTGCCAATTCCGAGTACAGGCTGGCCCTGCGCTTTGCAGAATCGGCGGATTTTTTTATCTGATCTAGTCGTGCCTTTAGTGGATCCATTCAGAGGATAATCATGGTATGATTAGTTAATACTCTAGGATCAATTGGGATTACTTGCGAGTCAACATAAGATAACAAGGCGACACCCAATTATACTAGGAGCCTGCCACATACAGGAAGTGAAGACAAGGGATTCTAGGAGGCTGGATTCGATAAAGGCAGCCCACCGCTCAGAGAGAAATCAGTCAAGCTCGAGAATGGAGGACTATCTAGAGGTGATAGCAGAACTAGTAGAGCTAAAGGGATACGCCACCACGCTTGACATATCTAGGTATATGGAGGTGAGCGCCCCGAGTGTCACAAAGATGCTGCAGAGGCTAGACGAGGGGAAATTTTTAGAGTATGAAAGATACCACGGAATCAACCTCACAGAAAAGGGAGGCCGCATTGCAGACGCCATTAGACAAAAACACGGCATACTGCTAGAGTTCTTTGAGATACTAGATGTAGGGTATGATACGGCAAACAGGGATGCCGAAGGTATAGAGCACCATTTGGATCCAAAGACGATAAAGCAGCTGCGAAAGTTCATCACGTTTCTCAAGGCAAATCCCAAGATAGTCGAGAATTTCAAGAATCTCTGAGTACTAGTTTTATCTCGCCTTTTGAATCAGAGTCAGCAATGCTCCTGCCGGCGCCCGAATGCCTTGGGATCTTTATCTGCCCCTTTCTTCCAATTCTCTTTGATACAACATGCCTGTCATCTAGCATTACATCAGCATGCATTGATGCATACTCTTTTCCCACTACAAGGAGTATCGTCCCGCGCGTCTCTGAATATGTAAACGGGACTGCCTGTGCCACCACCTCGCCTGCAGAGTCGCGCGGTACCACATCAATGTGGACTCCAAGTGACCTTTCAATCTCTCCAATGTTAGAGCCACCGCGCCCTATTATCGAGGCCATGCATCCCTTGTTTGCAGATACTCGCACCTTGTTATCAGTGAGAATCTCAACTATTACCCCCGGATCATATCTCTTAAAGATCTCGCGAATCTTTTCTTCTGCGAGTCTTTCGAGTCCGGGTTTTTTGTCGCGCCTTGTAACGGGAACAATGACGTTTTCTTCGCCAAACGTGTATATCTCGTGCTCTAGTGTGCCGTCTGTAAAGTCTCGGATCTCAATTACGGGCCTGGCAAGGTCGGACTCTGTCATGCCAGAGGGCACCTTTACCTTTAGCTCTAGGTCGTACACCTTTGCAATCCTGCCATCTTTGAGAAACACCACGGTATCAAGTACGCTTGGAATTATGCCCAGCTCTATCTTGCCTATGAATCTCTGAATGGCATCAAGTGGCGAGCTTGCATGAATCACGCCGACCATGCCCACTCCTGTCAGCCGTAGGTCTGCAAACGTCCCAAAATCCTCGCGGCGCCTGACTTCATCAAATATGGTATAGTCCGGACGGACAAGTAATAGTATGTCTGCCGAATTATCAAAGCTGCCATCTAGCTTGCTGTACTGGGTGATCCCGGGGTTCACCTGCAGATCCCTTGGTGATTCAAATGTCTTTACTATTTTTTTCTTGGAGTGGTAAAAGTTGGCAAGCCCTGATGCAAGCGTGCTCTTGCCTGATCCCGGGGCGCCAGAGATTACTATTCCTTCTGCTGCATCAGAGAACCGCTCCATTAGCTTTTCAGATATGTCATAGTCTTCAAGGGACATTTTCACTATCGGGTGCACTATTGTAATCTCGAAAGAGTCAGAAAATGGAGGATGCGTGATTGCAATGCGATAGTCGGCATGCTGGATAACAGAGGCCCCAGTCTTTGATATTTCTATCGTGCTAGAGTCAGTTGCCTCTGTGGCATCAAATATCTGCGAGGCAATCATTTCTAGGGATTCCCTTGAGAGTGGCTCGTCTCCAACCTCTAAGAGCTCAAATGTTCCAGGCCTGCCTCTTTTTGCAAGCGGGCGCTGCCGCTCCTTGAGGTGTATGCTCATAGTCTCTTTATCAAAGTACTTTAGAAATTCCAGGTCTGACTCTTTTGGGGCAGAGCGCAAAAGCACGGTTTGCACGCCTTCTGCCTGCGCCACTAAATGCTGCACGTTATCAGAGGTGTATAGTGTAGCATCCTCTTGCTTTGCCATGTCGGTGATTAGTGCATCGATTCTGCCGCTGTTTGCAAGCCTGATATCATCAGTGGAGGGGTGCGAGCCTCTTATCACTACCTCTAGGCCATGGCCCTCTGCTAGCGCCTTTAGCCTGCGAATCTTTTCTAGCCCTACAAAGCCCTGCTCTTTTTTGTTTGCCGCCTGCGACTGGAGCTCATCAAAGACTGCCTGCGGTATGATGACTTGTACATCGCGCACAGAGCCTGCCTCTATCTGGGAGAGCAGCTGCCCGTTAATTATGACACTGGTGTCTGCTACTATCTGCATGATCGTACCCTGAAATGGATTCCATAAATTACTTTGGTAGAGGGGATACTGGCAAGTTGGCTGTGGGCAAATAAGAGGGGAGATGCGGATCTTTGGATTTGAGTGTATAAAAAAGGAAAAAATGGCCTGATCGAAAATAATCCCGTCGTTGACTGTGCCTAGGGCAGTGTAAACTTAACGGTTGGTAGTCATAGGCTGAAATACGGATCTTCTCCAGATTTGATTTGATAAAAATTATTATGTCAGAAAAGTGAATTTAACCAGAATTGGTATAATTTGGTAATATTTTTCTTATTAATTTATTGATGTTTTTCCCAGTTTCCGTTTTTATAAGATGCACGCGTGCCTCTTGTCTGGCACGTTCAATGGTTTTACTCTTGATATACTCTTCAGTAATCAATTCTGAAATTATTTTTTTTGCATCTTTCCCCAATCTAGATAATTTAATATGAGTATTATTTTTTTCATCGTATCGAGGAAATGGTATTTTTGACCACATAAATGATTGAAAGTTTTTTGCACTTTCCTTAGTCCAACATATTGCTTCTGACATACAATCTGCATTTAGCATTGTGGTTAGAAAAAATGCTTCATCTTCTGTATCACATGGAACGTAGAATACTCCATCATTAATTAGAACATCACCAGTAGTTACAGATGCATGCATTTTTTCACCAAGGTTGTTGTATATCACACCAATTCCATTATTTTTCAAACGTTTTGTGAGTATTTTATTATAATCAATGCGTTCTTCAAGAGTTTGAGGGGTGGCATTACTATTCGATATATTGATTTTATATAATTCAGAAACAGTTTTCCAGTATTCATTATTTTTTCGTTTAGGATCCCAATCATTATCAATATATGGTAATACAATATTGGTTTGGGTTGGTATATAATACAATAACATGTCTCGGTTTGTGATAGCTTTTCTTATCCATTTTTTTGGTATTATCCCTTGATTTAATTCTTCATCTTTTCGTTTTGATGAGTATGCAGCAGTAATTTTGACTGTTGTTTTACTAACATCATTCATCGAATCTATAAATATTAATGATACAGGCATACTTATTCCTTTTCTAGCAATAGGGGTAAATTTATGTTCTTGAATACCGTACTCGGATATCGAAATTGGAAATACAACAAGTGGTTTTTTCTGAATTTTTTTACTCACAACTTCCCATGGATCTCTACTATGAATTGTTTTATTTTTATTTTTTTCAAATTTCTTATGTTTTGAACCTGACTTTGATAACATTACAGACGTCGCATATTGTTTTGGAAATGGTATCCATCCGAAATCCCACCAAGTATGCTTATGTTTATCTCTAACAATAGACCATGCACCGGTACTTTTCATTGCAGATTGTGGTAACACCCATGCAAATTCATTTCCATCAAGATACATATCTCTACATCTATCAACAAACAACATAGCAACATCAAAACTTCCTGCAAGTTTTCCACCTTTCCATATTTTTTGACTTCGTGCAAGCTGGTTAATTTCTTTTTGACGTTCTTCATCATCTATTTTATTGAAATGAACCCATGGTGGATTCGAGAGTATTATACCTGCTTTATCACGAGACATTTGTAATGGGGTTGCTTGATTTTTTAAATACCATCCCCATATACCATTACCTTCTTTTTTTATTATCTTTCGTAATCCATCATGTGCTTCTTTTAGTAACTCAATTTCATTTTTATCCATATTTGATCCTATTCCAACTGGTAATGATCCATCTTTATTAGCAGATGTGACAAATGCATCTATTTGATCTTGGCAATCTAAAACAAATTTTATAGGTAATACAATCATATTTTGCTGTGGTGATTTCACAATAAAATTATCTGAACCTGCTGTTAAAACAACTGCCTCTGATCTTGGAGTCAACAATGAATCTCCCTGACGTATGAATATTTTTTCTGGATCAATATTTGGTAACAATCTTATGATATTTGCACGAGCAAGTTCAACAGCAACCGGGTGTATATCAATTCCCCACACCATTGAAGCAAGAAATTCATTTTCCTTTCTGCCTAGTTCTGCGTTTTTAAATTCGGTTGTATTCTTTATTCGTAGTATTGAATAATATAGAAATGTTCCGGAACCACAACATGGATCAATTATCGGTTTCACGGATTTATTTTGTCGAAATAATAAAATTTGTTCTTTAATGTATTTTTCATTAATCATTTTTTGACAAATTAAATCTGCAAGCCAATCAGGTGTATAATATTCTCCATAGATTTTTCTTTGTTCAGGACTTATGTATATTTCGTAGATTTCTCTCAACACATCACCAGTTCTCCCTCGCCATTCATATCGTTGAATAATATGTCTCAATTCATCTCTTTCATTTTTTCCATTTTTAGTCCAATTAACAAATCCACTTAATTCATCATTATCGGTAGAAGAAACTACTGCCGCAATAGTGCGTGAAATTAATATCAAAAATGTATGTCTGATAAACATATCATCAATTTCACTAATAGGTGGATTTCCACCTGCTTTCAACTGTTCCATCCATAATGCCTGCTGTATTATTGTGCTTTTTCTATATATGCTTTTTTTATTCATATTTTTTCGATAAAGTTTTTTAAAATTTTCAAGATGTTTGTCAAATAATTTATTTAATTCACGTGGTGCAATAGGTCTGGTTTGAACCCCATTAATTAATTCCATGAATAAAACAGCTCTTTCTTTATACATAATTCCATTTTCATTATTTGATGTGTTTACATCTTGCCAAACCTCAAGCAATGTCATTTGATTTCCTTGGGTAATAGACGGCCATTCATAAGCCCACCATCGTTCTCCTGTTGTTATTATTCCAATCCATCTATAATGTTCATCATCATTTGTGGAAAAAAGTTCTTCCTGTCTACGTTCATTTTTCACATATGATTCTAACTGCTGTAAAGCAGATATTTTCTTTTTCTTTCTTGTGGATCCTGTTCCTATCGTTGTTGGCAATCTATTTTTTGAGAATACACCAGGTTTTTTTACTTCAATAATTACACGTCTGTTTGGAAGATAAAGATCAATCTTTCCATCCCCCGATCTATATTCAAGCCATTGCAATTCATGTGAAATTCCATTATCATTTAAAAAAGATGATATAGAATTTCTGATATCATCTTCTGTTCGTGTTACAACCATTTTTCTAACCTCTTTATTTTAGTAGATATTTCATTCTTCTGTCTTTTTAATTCTGGAAGCTCCAGTTCTGCCGCACGTCGTTTAGCTGTCGGACTAGAATCGGAGCCACAATACACCTGGCGTGGTTCTCCGTTCTCATTACAACAGAAATATAGATACTTTTTTCCTTTTACGATCTTGGTTTGGATCGACATATAGTGACTAATTTTCACTATAATAAAAGTTAAACATGTAATTTATAACTTTAAATATGGTTATACATACCATGTATAACATGAATAAAAGACAAAGACAAGCACAACAACTCTTGGAGAGTGAGGATGCGGTAATCCGAATGGAAGAACGCCTATTCAAGGTGCGATCACTTTCAAATCCAGTCTTGAATCATTATGTCACCAAGACAGGGCATGGTCTGACATGTACCTGTGATGACCACCAAAAATCAAAGTCAGATTGCTCACACATTCATGTTGTGTTAAAATCATTAAAGATCAACAAGTTTGATGACTTTGAGCCGTTCAGAATAATGGAGATGATAGAACACATACTCTGTCCTAAATGCAGATCCGGAGACAAGATAAAATGGGGAATAAATGATGCTGCCATTGACAACAACCAGGATTATCGTTGCAAAGATTGTGGACGTAAATTTACCCCAAAATTTGGATTTGAGAGAATGCGATACAAGCCTGAAAATATAACACTGGCACTTGATATGTACTGCTCCAACATGAGTTATCGTAAAATATCAAACACATTCATGGGGATTGGAATTGATGTATCTCATACGGCAGTTATGAAATGGGTAAAGAAGTATAGTCAGATGATTACACCATATGTGGACGGCATAATGCCAAGAGTGGGAGAATGGTTCCGTGCAGACGAAGTATGGATACGAGTCAAAGGGAAGAAAATGTATCTATTTGCTTGTATGGATGATGATACTAGATTCTGGATATCATATACAATGGAAATCACAAAAAAGATCAAAAATGCCAATGCCTTGTTCGAGATGGTAAAGAAACTTACCGGAAAATCTCCACGATATATCATAACTGATGGTCACTCTCCTTATAAAAAATCATCAAAACAGGTCTTTGGTAAAGATACAGAGCATATATTTCACATACATCTCAAGGGAGATATGAATAACAATATGATGGAAAGGCTCAATAGATTCATCCGGGATCGTGAGATCAATTACATGGGATTGAAAACAATGGACAGTCCGGCACTTGAGCTTCTCCGTATCTGGTATAATTTCGTAAGACCGCACATGGGACTTGGTAAAAAGACCCCGGCAGAGATGGCATGGATAAACGTCACAGGCAGGAACAAGTGGAAGACCCTGATTCAGAATGCATCTCTGAACAAAGCTACCGTATGATATGAATATGGTAATGTGGTAGAGTTAGTCATGAATAACTTTAGAGTGATGAGGGTAAACAAGAGAGATAACAAAGAACGCCAGTTGGGAAAGTATGGCAGGACAGTAAGACGAATACAAGGCAGACAATGTGCAGTATGTGGTATTAAATATGAACTCCAGACACATCACATCATACATAGAAAGACACATCCAGGTCTCTCGTTTGTCATGAATAATGGTATAGTCCTGTGTTGGGATCATCATGAAGAGGCTCATTATGGAAGATTTGTAAGACGTAAGTCATATCCCATCGAGGAACATGTAATATTGCCATTCTCATACCAGTTCGATTGATAGGGTCATGGTTGTAGTGCATGGATTTTTTAATAGTCTTGTACATATGGATGAATGAGGATTTTCAAATCCAATCCGGAAAAGATCCGTATTTACACCATATCTATACCAATATAATTTGACAAAATCAAGAATCAAATTCTAAAAGACTAATTAAACAGAAAAACTGTTACTCTGTACTGCAAAATTACCCTCATCAGGAGAAGTGGAAACATCTCTCTTGAGGAGACCCATCTAGGAGGTTTTACCTCACAGGTGGCGATGGTTGGAGTCTATAGACCAATGACTATAGGTAGATTGCATCACTCCACCATGGGCCATCATTGATCCCTTTCGGATCAATGGTGGTTTTTATCAAGTCTAATCTGGAGAAGATCCGTATTTCAGCCTATGACTACCAACCGTTAAGTTTACACTGCCGTGCCTAGCAAGATTTTTAAGACAATGCAATGTCTATTCTGGTATGATGAAAGTCTTCATGGTAGTTGGGTCAGTAGGGACATTCCTTGCACTAGGAGTTGGCACCGCATGGGCATATTGTTCCCCCGATGCTTGGTATTGGTGGCTTTGCCCATAACCTCAAAACAAAAGTGTATTGACTGGCTCTAGTGAATTTACTCTAAATCGATACTATACCGTGGCTCTGTGAGCTATTTGATCCTCAAAACCAGTGCACTGTAAAGTTGACAGGACAAGAATACAAATTTCTAGATTTGATAAATGCCCAGTTTTAAGATAATCCCGCCGTTAACTCTGCCGAATACATGAAAACGCGGCATGGAATCCTGATAATATTAAAAAAAGACCAAATACCTCTCAGCACTGATTGTAATTGATGATGTGTAGTGGACAAATCATGGTAAATGCAAGATTGTGGGACATTAGGCACAGTGCCAGAGCCTGATCGAAAAAAACAGACATCCTAGACTAAAACTGCTCACTCTAGCAAAAAAATGCCTCTTCAAACACGGGAATCCATGAATATGAGAAATGGCGACTTTTACCAGGACTGCTCGACTTACTTTGAGTTTTTGCGCAAGGAGGGCAGGACAGACTATACCTTTGAGGACGAGTACTATTTTACAATGCCTGCAATATCTAGCTAGAATGCAAGAGATTTACAACAGAGTGCAGGTACATCTAGCATGGATGAGCTCCGGGATCTAGCAGACAGGGCAGTTACATATGCAGCAGGACGCGGAGCCGCATACTGTGATGTCAGGGCAGAAGAATCTGTATCAAGGACCATATCAATAGAGGACTCTAATACAGAGTACATCAAAGAGCGCAAAGATGCAGGTATCGGCATAAGGATTGCAGGAGAATCCACATGGGGCTTTGCATCCATATCAAGTCCCGGATCATTTGCACAGCTAAGGCAAGCAGTGGATTCTGCACTAGAGGCATCTGCAAGAAAATCAAAAAACAAGATACGCCTGTGCAATGTCAATGTAGCAGAGTCAGAGAGTATCATGCCCGTACTAAAGGCGCCAGAGATAGAGTCAGTCATGGAGCTGGGCCAAGACTGCAGCAAGATAATATCAGATACGCCGCGAATCAGAAAATCAGCAGTCAGTGTACTACACATGGTCATGTCAAGATACTTTGCAAGCAGCGAGGGCGCAAAAATAATGCAAAATTACACGGATCTTACAATGGAGATGGCAGCCACATCGCACGAGTCCGGACTTACACAGTCTGTCAACACTACAGAGGGTGGAAGAGGAGGAATGGAGGTGCTAGATAATGCAAGAGCAAAGGCAGCAGAGATATCTGCAAGAGCGACAGAGCTATTAGATGCAAGACCTGCGCAGATGCAAAAGGGTACAGTTGTGATGGATCCGGACTTTGTGGCGCTATTAACACACGAGATATTTGGACACCCCTCAGAGGCAGACCGCGTCCTTGGGAAAGAGATGGCATGGGCAGGCGGCGCCTGGTGGAAGGGGATGATTGGAGAAGAGATTGCAAGTGAGGCACTTTCAGTATATGATGATCCCACAATACCGGGGAGTCTGGGATGTTATAATTATGACGAGGAGGGAGTCGGCACAAAAAAGACTGCTCTGGTAAGGGACGGCGTGCTGTATGGCCACATGCAAAGCAGGGAGACTGCCGCAGTATTTGGCGTAGAGCCTACAGGCAACATGAGGGCTGCAGGATATGGATTCATGCCGCTTGTACGCATGGCCTGCACCTGTATCGACCGGGGAGACTACACGCCTGAAGAGATGGTCAGGGAAGTAAGGGACGGATACCTAATATCTGGCATGAAGATTCCCTCAATTGATATGAGGCGGCACAACTGGAGCATCTCGTGCCAGTATGCCCACAAAATTAAAGACGGCAAGATAGGAGAGATGCTCAGAGACATCATAGTATCAGGTACAGCACCAGAGTTCTTCAAGTCAGTTGATGCATGCGGCAATGACTTTGCCACAAGACCCATTACCAACTGTGGCAAGGGGGATCCCATGCAGTCACTAATGATGGGAAACGGCGGCCCGAGCATCAGGGGCGTGGCAACAGTCAGGAGCATATGATGAGTGTAGAGCAGATAAGAAAAAATGTCATCTCTTGTACCAAGTGCGAGCTGTGCAAGACTAGGAAAAACGCGGTTCCGGGAAAAGGCAACAGTAATGCAGATGTAATGTTTGTAGGTGAAGCTCCGGGAAGAAGTGAAGACGAGCGCGGAGAGCCTTTTGTCGGGGCAGCCGGAAAGATACTTTCTAAATTCCTGGGCAGGGCCGGCATATCAAGGGATAATGTATACATTACAAACGTGGTAAAATGCAGGCCTCCAGACAATAGGGTTCCAAAGACAGAAGAGAGGGAGGCATGCAGGGAGTATCTGGCAGAAGAGCTTGCGGCAATAAAGCCCAAGATAGTATGCGTGCTAGGAAATACCGCGTTTGGCTCTGTGCTTGGAGGATCAGAGATTACAAAATACAGGGGCAAGACTGCAAGAAAGGACGGGCAGCTATATTTTATCACGGTTCATCCTGCTGCCACCATTTACAACTCTGGTCTAGTAGAGGTGCTAGATGGCGACATTGCAAAAATGTTCTCATTAATCAGAGAATTAAAAAGCGGCGGGAATATCAAGGCAGACATTGAGTATTCCTAGAAAGTTTTACAAGAGGGACACGGAAATAGTGGCAAGAGAACTGCTAGGAAAGAGGCTGGTGCGCAAGATAGGCAGGGGTGTCATGTCAGGTGTGATAATAGAGACAGAGGCATACAAACACAGAGACGATCCTGCAAGCCACGCATTTAAGAGCATGACTCGTAGGAACAGGGTCATGTTTGGCGAGGTGGGAATGGCGTACGTATATTTCACATATGGGATGCACTATTGCTTTAATGTTGTAGCAAGGAGTGCAGGCGTAGAGGCAGGAGCAGTGCTGATTCGGGCAGTCAGGCCAGAAAAAGGCATCAACATGATGCAAAAAAATCGCGGCATGAAAAATATAGACAATCTCGCAGACGGGCCTGCCAAGCTCACCCAGGCAATGAGGATTGCAGAGAGTCACTACGGAGCGGACCTGACTGACAGTCATGGGATATACATTGCAGACGGTCCAAAACCCAGAAAAATCTCTGCATCTGCAAGGATAGGAATAAGGCAGGCAACAGACAGATTGTGGAATTTTAAGAGTGTCTAGTTTTTGTCATCATCATCTAGTGTCCATGGCGCAAACCGTCCGAGTATCTTTTCCCAGTCAAGTCTGAACAGCAGGATAATCACCAAAGTCATGGCCACTCCAAAGACGATTATGCCAATGTATATGGGCGTTGCATCATCAATGTTTTCAAGGAACGGCTCTACCAATGAGAGACCAAGATAGTGCGATATAAACACAATAGCATAGCTTAGTACAAACTTGCCTGACAGGGTGGCAATAAAGAACTTTTTTGGATTGTACCTTGCAAGTCCCAGTGGAACGTACACCAGATCATCAGGGATCGGGGTGGCAGCTGCTACAAATGCCGCCGTTGCTCCGTATTTTTTTACCAGTTTCTCAAATGGGCGCAGCCTCTGCCTTGTCTTTTCACCCACAATCTTTCTGCTGCCATAGCTTGCATAGAAGATTATCTGCTTTGCTGCAGTGGCCGAGACTGCAGAGAGGATTGCCAGCGCGTGCAGGTCAAATTGATCACCGACTGCCATTGTTGCAAGTAGCAAGAATCCCGGAAGCGGGACAAACGGCACAAGTGAGCCCAGAAAATTTACTAGCACCAAGAGTGGATAGCCCACTTCTGGGGCAAACGGGAACAGGTCTACAAAATCCACAATCCTTGCGCAGTCACAGGGATTAATTTATCTTTGGCACACATCTGCAGGTTTGTGAAATTATTGGGACATTTCTTGTGTCAGAGCAAATATCACCAATGCTGCAGATATTTCCAGACATTATCATATGAAACTGTCATATGGGCTGCCCTGTTGCCAAGCAGACTATTTAAAGACAGGCAGCCATCAGGCGTGAAATACCCCCATACAAGATCATTAAAATATCATAATTATGCAGGCAACATGGATATGGTAGCCAAGGACTTTGAGAGGATCTGCGACTCGGTGGTAGCAATCAGCCCGTTTGTCAGGTTTGTCGGTGTGATAGGCTCAAGCGGGGATCTGCAGGCATACAAGAGGAGGTCGGATCTTGTGCCACTATTAAATGAAAAAAATACACACTACCAGTTCTCCCACATTGCGATAAAGACAGAGATGGAGGGATTCTTTGATAAGAGTCTCGGCGAGGTTGAGTTTGTGTGGGAGGAGAGAAAAAAAGTGCAGACTATCTCCTTTGCGATAAAAAACAACAGGGTCTGGGTCTCTATTGACAAAAAGGTGATAAGATCAGAGATGCTCAGAATCATAGACTCTTGTCTTCCCATTGTAAAAAAATATTCCAAATAAGTACGATTACGGAATTATATCATCTAGTTATTCATACAGCCAGCACCGGACATAGCCGGTGTCGGTTTTAAACTTTGGCGGAAGTTGTTTGCATTTTTCTATGGCCTGCGGGCACCTGTCTATGAATCTGCACTGGGTTGGCGCATCAAGCAGACTTGGCGGAATTCCCTTGATGTATTTTGGAGGACTGCCTTTGAGGGTAGGGATTGATTCAAGCAGTCCCTGCGTGTACGGGTGCTTTGGATTTTTGTAGATTTGCTCAGATGTGCCAAATTCTACAATCTGCCCGCCGTACATTATTCCAATCTTCTCTGCAATCTCTGAGAGCACTGCCAGATCGTGGGTGATGAGCATGATTGACATGCCATCTTTTTTCAACGACTTTAGCAGGTTTATGATCTGGGCCTGTATCAGCACGTCGAGCGCAGTCGTGGGTTCATCAGCAATTACAAACTTTGGCTTTAGCAAAAGAGCCATTGCAATTACAGCCCTCTGCTTCATGCCGCCGCTAAGCTCGTGAGGATATTTTTTGAGGACTGTCTCCTCTAGGTTTACTGATTTTATGGCATCAGATATCGTCTTGTCTGCATCTCCCTCAAAATTATGCTGTCTCAATACCTCTAGGAACTGCGCCCGTATGGTAAAGACCGGGTCAAGTGAGTTCATTGCCCCCTGGAATATCATGGAGATTTTTTTCCATCTGAATTTTTTGTCAAATTCCTCATCTGTCATCTCGAGGATGGACTCGCCCTCAAAGGAGATACTGCCTCCAATATCTGCATCTGGCAGCATTCGAATCACGGCAAGGCCCAGCGTGCTCTTGCCGCAGGCGCTCTCGCCGGCAATTCCCACCGATTCGCCGTCTTTGAGCTCAAAATCAGCATCATCTACTGCATATACCGGACCCCGGGAGGAGCGATACCTAGCATCAAGGCCGCTCACGGAGAGAAAGGTCATGTATTTTGGGCAGACTGGCAGTCATTTTTATTTTGTCATTGCATCTAATCACTACCAGAGTTGTAATCTCTAAATTTGCTGCCAAACTTTTAAGTCAGAGCAGGCACTCCCCTTGAGCAGGTTGGAGTTTGACAGGATAGAGTGCGGGGATAACATTGATGTCCTCTCAAAGATAGACTCGGACACATTTGATATTACCATTACATCGCCGCCGTACAGAAACGCCATTGACTATTCAATGCATGCCAAACATGGAAATAAAGGCGAGAACTATCGGGGCAAGCTCTCGATTTCAGTCTCTGACTATATAGACAACATGGCAAAAATCTTCAAAGAAGTTCACAGAGTCACAAAGAGCGGTGGGTACTGTTGTATAGTGATTGGCAACGAGATAAACAAGGGAACACTCGAGCCGCTTCCGGCACTACTAGTATCGAGGCTCTACGAGCAGGGCTGGGCACTGCACGAGGAGATAGTATGGCACAAGGTGACAGGGGGGGCAAACAGGGCAGGCAGTTTTGTCCAGCGCCCGTACCCGTCATATTTTAGGGCAAACATAATGCACGAGGTAATACTAGTAATGAGAAAAGGTGAGAACAGGCTGCAAAAGATAGAGTATGCATTCTCAAATATCAACCAGGATGTAATGTGGAAAGAGATTGCAAACTCTGTGTGGCACATTGCCCCCGTGCCTCCCGGGTTTTTGGATCACCCGTGCCCGTATCCAGAGGAGATACCATACAGACTACTCAATTTATACTCAAATGAGGGCAGCACAGTATTAGATCCGTTTAATGGTGCAGGCCAGACTACAAAGGTGGCAAGATACCTTGGCAGAAAGTTTTACGGTATTGACATACAGAAAACCTATGCAGAGTATGCAAAAACCAGGCTAAATGAAGAGCCGCACATACGTGATGAGAGCATTATGCTAGAGTTTGAGAGAATAGAGGGATCCATTCCAAAGTGGAAAAAAATTCCTACGAAGAAAATTAATAGATGAAATCCGTATAACAAACTAAATACCAATGCACATCATGTAGAACATATATCAGAATTTTAAAGATTAAAAATATTTAAATTAAGATGGATGAAAAATTATAGAAATATCACAACAAAAGATTAAAAAAAACAATCATTATTCAAGAAGGTTTTTGTGGAAACTGATCAAGATTGTAAATTAATGTGGAATTTACATAGTTGAATAGATTTTCAACTCTGGGAGAAGAAAGATTCAAAGTGTAATAAAAAACACGACCTTTCTTTTTTGTTCGTTTTATAATTTTTTCATGTAAAAGAATTTGTAAACTTCTCTGAAGTGTGCGTTCCGGTATTGCAGCCAATTCAGAAATTTCATTATCAGTATAATCTAAATCTTCATTACTAAAAAGAAAGTCCAAGACCTTTGCATTCGCAGTATCAAATAATCGCTCAAGCGGCAGCTTTGAATCTTCTAAAGACAAGTTCTCTTGACCCTTTGTGGTCATATTGTTTTTTTCGATTGTAGCCATGTCTCTTTTTTGCAATTATTTTCTATATAATTCTTGCCATATTTGGCAATATAGCTGGTTCAATTAACGCTAAAATTGCCAATAATGGCAAGTGATATATACCAAACATACAAGCCTAGAATATGCACAAAGACGTATGGAAAAGAAAAATTGTAAAATATTTTGTTTTACGTAGTGTGGGATTTTCATACTTGATAAAAGATGAAAGGGATCTATTCAAACATTTTGCACGTTATTTTGAAAAAAATACTCAGATAGCATTTGAGGAACTACAAACAGAAAAAATTGTTGAAAAATATGAAATTAATGGAAAAATGTGTTATGGACTAAATATTGAGAAAAGGCAAGAGATTGAAAGAATAATAAAAAACGAACCATTTGGCGAAAAAGCAGATTTGATAAGACCCACCAAGGAAGAATCTAAAGGTTTGAAAGTAATATTCAATGATGCAAGTAGTAGAGGATGGCCAAATAGAGGTTTTTATTATTTTTATACAAAATTAGATGAACCAAATTATTGGATAGTACTAATCAAGGTCAAACCAAATTCGAAACCAAATAAAATTATTTTAGGATCAACTAAAGATAAAAAATCACGCATTATAAAAATTTGGAATGCAACGCTTAAAGTTTCCAAGACAAACAAAGGAAAACCATTTATTAGAAGATGGGTAGAAAATATCGAACAAAAAGCATGTGGAAGTAATCGGCTTCCATCAAAATCAGCATTTCATATTTTTGTATATTTAAAATGGTTAAAAATCGTAAACAGAAAAGGAAACGTATTATCTTATCAAATAATCAACAAAAATGGAGTAACACAATAATGACATTTGTAAAGACTCACGATATTGCAGATCTCAACTCTGGGCTTGTAGGCAAGGACGTGGTGCTGTGCGGATGGATTGAGGATTTAAGAAAGATGGGCAAGATGACATTTATCACACTGCGCGATGTAACTGGAATATCCCAAATTATAGTAAAGGGCGAGCTCAATGAGAATCTCGGCGAGATAAACCGCCAGAGCGTGGCAAGTGTTAGTGGCACGCTCCAAGAGACAAAGGCAAGAGACTTTGACTTTGAGGTAAAGGCACAAAAGATAGAGATACTAGGCAAGGCAGTTCATCCATTGCCTGTAGATCCAATCGGAAGACTAGAGAGCAATATCGATACACGCCTCAACCACAGGGCGCTAGACATGAGGAATCAAAAGACTGCATCCATATTCAAGATGAGGCACCATGTCCTCCAGATACTACGGCAGACACTTGCAGAGAAAAAATTCATCGAGATTACCACCCCAAAGATAATAGGCAGTGCAAGTGAGGGCGGGGCAAATCTGTTCTCACTAGAGTATTTTGGCAAGACGGCATACCTTGCACAGAGCCCGCAGCTATACAAGGAGCAGATGACAATTGGTTTAGAGCGGGTCTTTGAGATATCAAACTTTTACCGGGCAGAAAACTCGCATACTGGCAGACATCTAACCGAGTTTACCAGCGTGGATATCGAGGCAGCATTTATGGACTATGATGACGTCATGGACGTGCTAGAGTCGCTGGTAATCAAAGTATACGAGTCTGTGGCGCAAAACTGCAAAAAAGAACAAGAGACAATAGGGCATACAGTAAATATTCCAAAGGCTCCTTTTGAGAGGATTACATACAGCAAATGTATAGAAGAGCTCCAAGAGGCAGGCCAAAAAGTAGAGATTGGAGACGACTTGCTTGACTCGCATCTGAGGATAATAGGGGAGAGGCATCCCGGGTTTTACTTTTTGACTGACTGGCCCATAAAGCTAAAGCCATTTTACATTCGTGAAAAAGACGAGGATGCGACGCTGTCGCGCTCATTTGACTTGCAGTACGGCTATCTAGAGCTGTCCTCAGGCGGGATGAGGCTGCACAATCCAGAGATGATAAAGTCGCGCCTAGGCGAGCAGGGTCTGGATCCTGCGCAGTTTGCAGACCACCTCAAGGCATTTGACTGGGGCATGCCCCCTCATTCGGGGTGGGGCATGGGACTTGACAGGCTGATGACTACGCTTATTGGAATTGACAATGTACGAGAGGTGGTGCTGTATCCACGGGATCCCGACAGGCTTGGGCCCTAGCATGTTTTTATTAGAATGTGTGGTAGCATCTCCATGATAGAGCCAATTGATGCAAAAAAAGTAACAGAGGTGATTGGCAACAACCTTGTAGGTGTCTCCCATGACTCTGCCAGCTTTGCAAAACTACCTGACTCATTTTGGGGATATTATGCCAGGGGTCATGACACAAAGGGTACCTTTGGGGTTATAGTCACATATTCAGAAAAAGGCGAGGATGTAGACTCTTTGATTGCCATGTATGAGAAATGGCTCAAAGAAAACAAGTCCTAGTTATTTCGTATCTAGGAGCAGCTTGCGATACCCCTGGCATTCCTTGCAGACTGGCTTGCCCTTGTACTTTGGGTTGCCCTCTGATATCTTTAGTGTGCTTGCCGGAGCATTGCAGATGCAGCATGTCGCCATGTGGGATAATGTCGGCACGGTCAATAAAAACTGAGAGAATCCGGAATGGAGAGTGCAGGACATGTTGAGTATGAATAGTGTCAAACACGCCCCCCACAGTTGCATTGTTTTTTGTAAAGATTTTACTATAAAGCGTAATACATGAAATGCCGCGCACCACCAGATTTTTCAGAAAAAAAAGTGTTACCAGCCTTGGTCTCCCACTTCAGACGTTAGTCCTGCAGGACAATGCTGGCGGTATAACTGATTTGACCTCATCGTAGGTTATAAAGTTAGTGAAGCATCGATCATCACAATAATGATTAAAGAGAATTTTTTTGACAAGGCTCTGGTGAAAATCCAGAATCTTTGAATGTGAAATACGCACAATTAGTCAAGCCTTGCAATATCTCGCGGAAAGAACAAGTCTATAAACCAGTCAAGGCCCACGCGGAGCCTCTTCTCAAACGTTGGCAGGGTGGACAAATAGTACTGTTTCCAGAGAAACCAGGCGGCAAACCCGCGGAATTCTTTTCCCATTAATAGCGCCACGCCGTCTTTTTTGCCAATCTTTGCCATCGAGCCCTTTGTATCATATATGAACGAGGACTGACCCTCAGTCCCGCGCACAGCATGGAGTAGATTCTCAGATACTGTTTTTGCCTGCCTTATTGCATGCTGGGCAGTCGGCGGGTATGGCTTGTCTGTGCGCGGATCCGTGACATACGAGCAGTCACCTAGCGCGTATACTTCCGGGTAGTTTTTCAGCCGCATATAGGGATCAACTATCAGGCTGCCGTTTTTGTGATGATCCGTGTCAATTTCGGCAATCACACTATCTGCGACATTTCCGCCTGCCCATATCACAGTGTGGCATGGAATCTGCTCTGAATTATTCAAATGCGCCACATTCTCAACTAGGTCAGCAAGCCGGGTCTTTGTGTATATTGTGACACCAGACTTTTCAAGGGACTTTTTTGCATATGTCCCCAGATTGCCAATCTCAGGCAGTATCTTTTCCCCGGATGCCACTAGTATCACCCTTGGCGTCCCGGGATCAATGTTTCTATAAAACTTGGAGACTGACTCTCTTACAAAGTCGTTTATCTCGCCTACTGTCTCCACCCCGGAAAATCCGCCCCCCACCACCATAAACGTGGCCAGACGCCGCTGCATACCGGGATCATGCTCTTGGTCTGCTGCCTCTAGCATTGATATTACGTGGTTTCTAATACGGATTGCATCATCAAGGGACTTTATCGTAAATGCACTCTTTTCAATGTTCTTGTTGCCAAAAAAGTTTGTCCTGCTGCCTAGCGCCAGTACAAGATAGTCATAGTGTAATTCACTTGACACGCCATCAGATCTGCGCCTCATCTGTATGGATTTTGCCACGGTGTCTATTTTGGTCACCTGCGCCTGGTAGAATCTTGCCCTCCTGCAAAAATTGCGTATCGGGGTTGCAATGTGCCTTGGCTCGATAGTACCAGTTGCCATCTCTGGCAGCATTGGCGTGTGCAGGAAAAAATTTGACTCACTTACCAGGCCAATACTCACATCCACATCATTGTGCAGTTTTTCCTGTATGCGGTTTAACACACCCACCCCGGCATAGCCGCCTCCAAGAATTAGTATCTTTTTTGTATCAGAGTTTTCAGGACCGTGTATGTATTTTTCGTGCGCGTCATACGTGGCTACTTTACCAAACACAATGTCACATCTGTGGCACCTATAGTTTGTCCCCTTTTTGCGGGTAAGTACTGATGCGATTATTCCAAGTGTCGCCCCCCATACAAAGTGAGATGCAAGCGCCTTTACCCAAAACGCCTCAGAGAACACTACGTTTTGCACTGGCAGGTGGTTTATCTCTGCAATTGTAGGCTGTATCCAGAAATACTGCGCAGGAAGCGTAAAGGCCACGGTGACAATGCCTCCAGTTAATAGTCCAAATACGATTCCATTTGAGAGTTTTGATATGTTGAGCATGTGTGTCCTGTAGAGTATCAGCCCCACCACGATTCCGATAATTGTGGCAATGCTCAAATGTACAAAGACTCCGACTATGGGGTGCTCTGATCCAAGCACCCTTGCTGCCACCACCCAGAACAGGTAAAAGTCAGAGCTAATAGTTGCACTACTAAGCGAGTTTGGCAGTATGGTGGGTAGCATCATTGCCCCCGCCCCTATCATCGAGCCGATCGCGATAAAAAAGACCTCTTTTTTTAGTGAAAAGTTGACTATCTGTGCCCTATTTTCCATGTCTGAAATGACATAAATGCCGGTAATAGTGCTTTCTACAGATACACGATAAAGTACCAACCACTGGTGCGACTAGTGCGGATCTGCATTTGGTGAGAATGCTACTTTTGTGACAGTACTAGATACACAGATGATAGTTGCAAGAACTGCCAGATCGGCAGGAAGCGGCTGGGATGGAAAATATACTAGTAAAAAACCAAGTTTCTGCTCGCGTTTGCAGTCGTCTTGTGGCATGTCGTCTTTTTCGGTCCGTTTTTTCCGGGTTTTATACTGTGGTTGGAATTGCCGTACTCGTGGCATGTCCATATTTCTCATAATGTTTTTTGGTCAATGATGTCTCTCGCTCTAGATGCCTAGAGAAGAGACTAGCAGATCTAACAGGGGGCTGTAAACCTGTGCCTATAAAGACATGAATATCAGTATCATAACTTTACAGAATCAAGCATGACTAATTTATATAAAAAATCAACCACGATAAATTAAGAAATGCATTACATGAATGATGCCAAGATGACAGGAGTGAAAAAACCAGATGACAAATTACCACTATACAAAGACACCACATCTGGCTTGACATCACCCATGCAGCTAGTGGACACGACCAAGACGACAAAGATACTCAAAGAATCTACTGATGCATCACACATCTCACATTCAGATGACTCGACTGATACGTCACATAGAAAGCATGTCGAGTTTTAAACCATTTTGATTAATAACATGTTGTCAGTAATTACAATAAAATAGTTATACACGGTATAGTCAGAGCGCATCTACTACTCTTTGCGTAAACTGCGCCGTGCTCTGATCCCCGCCGATATCCCGGGTCTTGACACCAGACTTTACAAGGTTAAATATCACAGACTCTAGACGTATACCTGCCTTTATGCATGCATCATCGCCGTGCTTTGCCCCAAGCCAGTCACACATCATCTTTATAGATAGTAGAAACGACGACGGGTTTGCAATGTGCAAACCTGCAATATCAAAGGCTGCGCCGTGCACCGGCTCAAATAGTGCAAAGTCATCACCAATGTTTGCAGCAGGTGCCATGCCAAGCCCGCCTACTATCTGCGAGGACTCATCAGAGAGTATGTCCCCAAACAAATTTGTAGTAACTATAACATCAAATTTTTCTGGCTGTCTTATCAGGTTCATCGCGCATGCATCAACGTACATTTCTTCAAATGATACGTCATAGTCCTTTGCCACCTGTGAGCATACGCTGGAGAATAGTCCGTCAGTTATTCTCATTACATTTGACTTGTGCACACATGTGACTTTTTTTGCCCCGTCCCTTCTCTTTGCAGTCTCAAAGGCATATCTTGCAATTCTCTCAGAGGCTGCCTTTGATATTATCCTCAGGGCCACTGCGGCATCTCCTAGATCAAACTCTTTTCCCGCATAGAGATCCTCAGTGTTCTCTCTGACTATAACCATGTCAATGTCATCTCGAAGCGAGCCCATTCCGGGATATGACTTTGCAGGCCGGATATTTGCATAAAGATCCAGTGTGCGCCTCAGCACCACTATCACGTCTGCTGCGCTCTCCCCCACAGGTGCCTTTAGACATGCATCAGAGCGCTGTACGGCAGATATCACATTATCAGATAGCGCCCTGCCTGTCTTTTTTAGCGATTCATCGCCTGCATCAAGTGGAATAATCTTGAACTCTACTCCCAGCTTGCCCATCGCGCCAAGCACAGATGAGGCAGAGTCTGCCAGGTCGGGGCCTATCCCATCGCCCCGTATCATTGATATCTCATACATGATATTCACTCAGAGTCAGGGAATTTAGGATTTTGTATCTTGTAGTTTTCTGAGCATTATCCTGTTTAGGCCGTCAATTACTGCCTTCACGCTCGTAGTCACGATATCCTTGCCTACTGACTTTGCAGAGACCTTGTTGCCATCAGAGTCCTCCACGCGTATAGTCACCTCGCAGAGTGCCCCAGAACCTCCAGATATTGCAGCAAGGCCATAGTCGCGTATCTTTATCTCTGCAATATCGCCTGTAATCTTTTCAATCGCATTGAGTGCCGCATCGACTGGCCCCACCCCGTAGTCAGTCCCGATAAAGTCCTTGCCGTCAATGTTGAGCTTTACAAAAGCATAAGGCATTATGCCCACCCCTGTAGAGACTGAGAATCCTGCCAAGTGTACAATCTTTTTAATTCCGGCATCACCTAGTATCTCACTTGCAATCAAGAGCAGCTCTACATCAGTAGTCTTTGTTCCCTCATCACCTAGTGCCTTTACCCTTTCTAGTATCATCTTTGACTGCTCTTCTGTGGGCTTTATCCCGTATTCCCCAAGCATTGCATTCATCCCGTGGAGTCCTGCATGTTTACCCACCTGCATCCATCTCTTTCTCCCCACAAGATCTGGGCTTATCGGCTCGTATGTGAGTGGGTTGTTTAGCACCCCGTGTGTATGAATTCCCGACTCGTGGCCAAACGCGTTACTGCCCACAATGGCCTTGTTTGGCTGGACCAGTATTCCCACAGTCTTTGAGATAAATCTAGATGTCTCGTATAGCATCTTTGAGTTTATGCCAGTTTCGTACTTTTTTTCATGCTGTAGACACTGCAATGCCATTACAAGTTCTTCAAGGGATGCATTGCCTGCGCGCTCGCCAATCCCGTTTATAGTCACATGGGCGCACTCTGCACCTGCGCCAATCCCGGCAAGCGCGTTTCCTACTGCTAGCCCAAAGTCATTATGACAGTGAACACTTACTGGAAGCTTTGTGGCATTTACCACATCCCGTGTTATCTCTGCCATATACTCTGGTGTAGAGTACCCGACAGTATCAGGAATATCCACCCTGTCAGCTCCTGCCTTTGCCACTGCCCCAAATACCTCTAATAGATAGGCGCGCTCTGTCCTAGTCGCATCTTCTGCAGAAAACTCTACTCTCATCCCGCGTGACTTTGCATACTCTACTGCAGTCACTGCATGATCAAGGGCTTCCTTGCGATTCATGTGGAGCTTGTGCTCTAGGTGCAGGTCAGAGGTGGCAATAAAGGTATGAACATAGTTCAATCCCGCATCAGCTGCTGCATCAATGTCTTTTTTACTGGTCCGTGCAAGTCCGGCAACCTCACAGGAGAGTCCCTGGGAGGTTATCATTTTGACTGCCTTTTGCTCGCCCCTTGATATCACGGGAAATCCTGCCTCTATTGCATCTACTCCCAGCTCGTCAAGCTTTATCGCAATGTCTAGCTTTTGATCCGGTGAGAGCGACACTCCGGGTGTCTGCTCGCCGTCCCGGAGTGTAGTATCAAATATCCTTACTTTCATGCCCCGCTCCTCTGAATAGCCGCTACTCCGGTGCGCGCAACATCTAGTATTCCAAACGGTCTGGCAAGCTCTTCAAATGCCTTTATCTGGTCTGGCGTGGCAGTCAGCTCTACCATTATCGAGTCCTTTTTAACATCGTGTATCTTTGCCCCGTATGCGCCTGCAAGCTTGTTTATCTCCATGCTGTCATTTGCATTACTTAATCGTATCTTGAATATGCTCAGCTCGCGGTATACTGTCTTGTGCTCATCTAGGTGCCTTACCTCTACGGTATCTATCATTTTATCTAGCTGCTTTACTATCTGGGCCACCTGCTTTTCATCACCCACCGTAGTTATAGTCATCCTAGAGTATTCCGGATTATCTGTCACCCCCACTGAAATGCTGTCAATGTTAAAGTTCCTTGATCGAAATAAATGCGTCACCTTGAAGAGGATTCCCGGCTTGTTTTCAACTAGTATGGAGAGTATCGCCCACATCACACATCACGACGGGAGTATCATATCCGATAGCGAGGTCCCCGGGGCCACAAATGGCAGCACGTCTTCTTCAGGGTCAATTGGAATGTCAATTACAGTTGCTACATCACTTCCAAGCGCAGTCTTTATTGCGCCATCAAGCTCTGCCATGGACTGGGCGCGTATTCCCTGGGCGCCATATGACTCTGCCAGCTTTACATAGTCCGGGCACCTGCTCTGCTCCACCCCTATCATCCTCCTGTCATAAAATGTCCTCTGCCACTGCGCAACCATGCCTAGTGAAGAGTTGTTGAGAATAAATACGATTACCGGGATATCCTCTAGTACGGCAGTCGCAAGCGAGTTTTCTGTCATGCTAAAGCTGCCATCGCCTGCAATATCCACTACAGGCACGTCTGGTCTTGCCACCTTTGCCCCGATTGCAGCGGGAAATCCCCAGCCCATCGTGCCAAGTCCAGTCGAGCTAAAAAACGTCCCCGGCTGTATCACATCATAGAATAGTGATGCCCACATCTGATGCTGTCCCACCTCTGTAGTAATTACAGACTCTGAAGGCAGTATCTCGCGGAGCTTGCGGAGTATCTTTGCTGCCCCCATCTCTCCGGGGTGCAGTTTTAGGTTTTCCTTCCAGTACGCCCTTGTCTCCTTTACGTGCTTTAGCCACGGTGTCTCCTTGGTTAATCTTGTAGAATTTTTTGCAAGCAGTTTTATCATTACGCGTAATGATGCCTTTACGTCTCCTACCACTGCAATTTGTGCTGTCTGATTCTTTCCAATCTCTGCAGGATCCACATCCATGTGGATTATCTTTAGTCTCTTCTCAAAGGCCTCAAATGTACCAACAGAGCGGTCAGAGAATCTAGTTCCAATGGCTAACACGCAGTCTGCCTCTGTCATCATCTTGTTTGCCTCTGCATGCCCGTGCATGCCGATGGGCCCGAGCGCAAGCGGATGCGTCTCTGGGAACGCCCCCTTACCCTTAAACGTGGTAACTACGGGCAGCATTAGTGTCTCTGCTACTGCCTGAAGCTCTGCAAACGCAGACGAGATTATCGCGCCCCCGCCTGCAAGGATTATCGGCTTTTGCGCATGTAGTAGCATGTCAATGGCCTTTTCTACTGCCACAATGTCAGGATCAGACCACGGATGATATCCGCGTATCTTGAATTCGTCTGGAAATACCATCTCTGACTCGTTTTGCTGGACATCTTTTGGAATGTCAATTAGTACGGGGCCTGGCCTTCCAGTCTCTGCAATGTAAAATCCCTTTCTTACAGCAGCTGGAACCTCTGCTGCAGTCCTTGGTTGAAAGGCATACTTTACCACTGGATTTGCCATGCCGATAATGTCACTTTCCTGAAATGCGTCTCTTCCTATCATTGCCACAGGCACCTGCCCTGTCACTGCCACCATGGGTGCAGAGTCTGCCTGCGCAGTAGCAATTCCTGTAAGTATGTTCGTGGCGCCAGGACCAGACGTGGCAAAGCACACGCCGGGCTTTCTGCTTACGCGCCCAAATCCGTCTGCCATGTGGGCAGCAGACTGCTCGTGTCTTACTAGTATGTGTCTGATATCGCACCTGGCAAACTCGTCGTACATTGGAAGGTTTGCACCCCCGGGCAGGCCAAATACCTGCCGGACTCCCTCTTTTTCCATGGCAGTCATTAGTGCCTTTGCGCCAGTCATGCTCTGCATTGTAGTCATCATTTCAATTCCCATAATTTTAATGGTTAAAATGCAACTGTACATGGAATCACTTGTAATGGCAGTCTCTGCCCAAACTAGCACATACGGGTAATGATTTGCATGGCATTTCAGAAGACTTTATAACAATTCGAGCCTGCAAAAGTTGCTTGTCAGATAATGAAGAGATAATACAGGTAATAGAGGCGCTCTTTGAGGCCGGGGTTACAAAGGACATGTCCGTACTACAAAAGATACACCTTGATGACTCGCGGTTTTCAAGCTTTGGCGATCTGCCGCCATTTGAGTTAAAGGACTATCAGACTACAATACTGCTAGAAGAGTTAAAGTTTGCAAGCATTTCAGACTATACCTATGAGATACACAGTCCAAAGATTAGTGTGTTTGGAGATACTGCAGTAGTGGCCTTTAATCTGATTCAAAACGGAATGCTAGTAGACAACAAGGCATTTACCGGCAAGCACCTGAGCATGAAAGGCAGAGCCACGTTTGTACTGGTAAAAAGCCCCACATGGAAGATTGCACACATTCACATCTCAAAGACAGACTAGGGTGTATTTTGTGGTGTGTGTTCTGGCGCGGGACTAGTATTTGGTCGCTGCGTGTTTTGTCCGTCCTGTCTTTTAGGATGCTCACTAGAGAGCTTTTTGTACATTTCATACGCCCTGTTAACATCAGAGTTGCCATGGACTATAGAGCGCACGGCCCTTATCATTGCAACAGGATTCTCTGACTGCCAGATATTTCGTCCCATATCCACGCCGACTGCGCCCCCCTTTATCGAATTGTATGTGAGTTGTAGCGCATCGCGCTCTGGAATCTTTTTTCCGCCTGCCACAATAATTGGCACGGGACACGAGTTTGCCACTTTTTCAAAGTTCTCGCAATAGTAAGTCTTTACAATGTGTGCCCCCTGCTCTGCTGCAATCCTGCATGCAAGCGAGAGGTATCGTGCATCCTTGCCAAGCTCCTTTCCCACTGCAGTTACTGCCAGTACCGGAATGCCATACTGCTGTGCATCACTTACAAGTCTGCCCAAATTTACAATTGTCTGGTGCTCGTATTTCGAGCCGACAAAGACTGACATTGCAAGCGCAGACGCATTGAGTCTGAGCGCATCTTGAATTGATACGGTAATGTCTTCTTTTGAGAGATCCTCTCCAATAATGCTAGAGCCACCTGACACACGCAGCACCATTGGGGTGCGGGTAGCAGCAGAGACGCATGCCCTCTGCACTCCGCGCGAAAGCATTAGCGAGTCACAGTATTTGAGCAGTGGTGCTATTACCTTTGCCGGGTCTTCTAATTTTTCAGTAGGACCCAGAAAATACCCGTGGTCTACTGCCAGCATGAGGGCGCGGTTGTTTTGGGGGTTGATTATCCCTGCCAGTCTGTTTTGAAGACCCCAGTCCATTTAACCGGGCTTGGAGTCAAATACCTTTAAGCCTTTTGTTGTTTTAGATTCAAAACGGCAAAACTAGCATACTTCTAAAAGCCGCCAAAACAGACATAGTTGAACCACTGATCGGCAACCCAAGCTCCCGGTACGGGACTAGAGGTACTGCCCGGAGAGGGACAAAATCCTCCTCCCGCGTATGCAACGTTGACGCTTATAATCGCTATAACACATGCCACTATTGCAATGGCGATGATGCTTTTCAACCTCATGAGTATAGTATGGCAGTGTTTGGTTATAAGTATTTAATTTGAAACAGTCGTGAATTTGCAAAAATATCCCGGCAGTGCAGGATGTATATTGTGTGCCTAGACCCTGTTACGAGTCGGGGCGTTGTTTTGTAATTATTATCTTCATGGCATCAGCACCGCTTTGCGCATGC
>RHFD01000012.1 GCA_003724325.1 Nitrosopumilus sp. D6
GAAAACCCTTAAATAGAAATCACAAGGCACGTGATTTAATCGCTAATGAAAGAGATTATCGGGGTTTTCTTGGTTCTGGCAGCCTTGGGATTGATTCCCGCTCTCGAATCGGCGCTTGCTGCAGGTGATGAGCCGGGTCAGTATCTTGATCGCCGCGTAATAATCTGGAACCTGTTCTTTAGAATGATGACTGTCGCATTTACCGTCGGTGCCGTCGTGTCTGGTACTATAATATGGCTGATCTGGAGATTTAGGGAGTCGCATCCAAAGGCAAAGCCTACACCGTACGAGGGGACAGACTGGTAATGGCCGGACACTCAAACTGGCCAGAGTGGATATACGTTGCAATCGTAATTGCACTGATGACATGGGTCGGGGCAGAGGCCTGGGAGGCAGAGAGGCTCATCGAGCATGTGCCAGAGGATGCAGAGGTGATAAAGGTGATCGGTCAGCAGTGGTTCTGGTCCTTTGAGCACGAGGACGGGACAAGGGAGATAGGCGAGCTGCACGTAGAGGCAGGCAAGGCCTACAAGTTTGAGATTACAGCAACTGACGTGATACATTCCTTTAACATTCACGATTATGTCGTACTGCTTGATGCTGTTCCCGGACGGGTCAACACTGTATGGTTTGCGCCAGACAAGGCAGGAGTCCATGATATACAGTGTCGCGAGTACTGTGGACTAATCCACTATAATATGCGCGGAACCCTGTATGTGGAGGAGCCCTCAACATGACCATGCTAGAACTGCAAAAGCCGCGCCCCATATGGCAGATAATGTTCTCAACACACCACACAGATGTGGGCCTGCTATACCTGATAACGTCGCTTGCATTTTTGTTTTTGGGGGGCACGCTGGCACTTGCAATCAGGGCAGAGCTGTTCCTGCCCGGCTCGCAAATAATTGCCGATTCCATGACGTTTAACAGAATGTTTACAGTGCACGGCACGACCCTCATATTCCTGTTTATCATACCGTTTGCCTCTGCAGTCGGAAACTATTTCGTACCCATAATGATCCGCTACAAAGACATGGCGTACCCAAAGCTCAACGCAATCGCGTTCTGGATGATTCCTCCTGCTGGCGCGCTCATCTGGCTGGGCTTTGCAGACTTTACGTGGTATGCGACCCCGCCCTACTCGATAATCAGCGCGCCAGGACCTGCCGCAGACATGTGGATATTTGGCCTAAAGATACTCGGAATCTCCTCTGTACTGGGGGCGATCAACTTTGTAGTCACCATACTAAAATGCAAGCATCCAGACATGTCAATAGGCCAGGTCCCGCTACTTGCGTGGTCGTTTCTCTCCTCGTCTCTGATAATACTAGTCGCAATACCCACATTTGCAGCGGCTCTGCTAATGCTGCTCACTGACAGGCTGGGAGTCAGTGGATTCTTCAATCCGGCGCTAGGCGGCGACCCGATAGCATACGCGCACCTGTTCTGGTTTACATTCCATCCAGAGGTGTACGTACTGGTAATACCGGCAATAGGCATGATGTACGAGATAATCCCGAGGTTCTCGCGCAAGCCCATATACAGCTACAACTCGGGTGTCTTTGCATTTGTGCTGTTATCCATAGTGGGATTCTCCTCGTGGGCGCACCACATGTATGCTACAGGCATGTCGTTTACAGAAAAGACTGTCTTTATGGTGGGAACGCTTGCGGCAGTGCCTGCGTCTGCCATGCACGTCTTTAACTTTATAGCCACAATGTGGAACGGCAGGATAAGATTCTCGACCCCGATGATGTGGGCCGTAGGTGGAATAGCATTGTTCTTCTCTGCAGGTGCAGGCGGCGTGGTGAATAGCGCAATGCCGCTTGACTTTTCCACACATGACACGTACTGGGTGGTGGGTCACTTTCACCTGTTTGTCATGGGTACGATCGCGTTTGGCTCGATTGGATTTCTCTACTACATGTTCCCGTATGTGACAGGAAGAATGTACAACGAGACTATGGGCAAGATTCACTTTATCATGTCGTTTGTGGGAACGGTAATGGTCTTCTTTACACAGCACGTGCTGGGACTCTACGGCATGCCAAGAAGGGTATTTGACTATCCGCCAATCCCAGAATGGATCACGATGAATCAGATCGCATCTGTGGGAGCCATGATAATAGGTGTAAGCATGGTGATATTTCTTGCAAACATGATTCACAGTTCCGGCAAGGGAAGGCCTGCAAACACTGAGGATCCGTTTGGACTTGGCGGCAAGTACTATTATCCGTTTGAGGCGAGGAACCCACACCACTAGGTGATATGCGATGAGCCAGGATCAGATATACAGGACCACTTCTGCCAGAACGGGCAAGATGATGGTAATCATGCTTGGCATCTGCCTAGCAGGAGGAGTGATATTCTTTGCAATGTGGGACTATTGGATATCACAGCCGGCGCCAGTCGTTGCAATGATGGCCGGTGACAGCGCAAAGCCTGTCGCGACGCAGACCGGCAAGACGATAACGCAGGATCTCGCGTTTGTAGAGTCAGATGACTTTAGGATACTTGGATTCAACGAGCTTCCAGGGGAGGAGGGGGGCAACCCCACCATCAACGTACAGGTAGGAGACAAGATTGTATTCAACGTAGTAAATGACGGGCTCTCGTATCACTCGTTTGGCGTTACTGCAGACGAGGAAGGAGTCACGGGAATCATAGAGGGGAGCACAATAGCCATGGCTACAAACCCGCTAAAGCCAGAAGAGAGTGGCACATCAGAGTTTGTCGCAGGAGATGCAGGCACATACTATTACATCTGCACGGTTCCAGGGCACCGCATACAGGGAATGGTAGGCGAGATAATTGTGACAGAGGCGGGAGCTCTGGCTACGGCGGCTGCGCCCACGGGGGTATCGCATGACTTTGAGCTTGACTTTGTGGAATCAGAGGACTTTAGAACCCTTGCATTCAACGAGCTTCCCGGAGAGGAAGACAGCAATCCTGACATCCGCGTCGCATCAGGTGACGAGGTCACAGTAACTGTGGAAAACACGGGCAAGTCGTTTCACTCGTTTGGAGTGGTGACAGACCCGGCAGACTTTAACAGCGTAGTAATGGACTCTGCCATTGCATCACCGAGGGATCCGCTAAAGCCAGGCGAGGAGGAGAGCGTCACGTTTACTGCCGGAGCTCCGGGACTATACTATTACATCTGTACGGTTCCAGGCCACGCCCTCCAGGGAATGCAGGGTAATTTTATAGTGGAATGACTTGGCAATCCAATACCTTGCCCTCTCTACGATGATTGTGCTGTACTCGCTGATATTCATAGGCGGGTACATCTCTGCTGCAGGACTCGGCCTGACGTGCCCCGAATGGCCGCTGTGCCCCAACGGGATACTTCCTTCTGAGGAATATCTGATAGAGTGGATTCACAGGACGATTGCAGCAATTACCGGCGGACTAGTCATTGCCACAATGATTGCCGCGCTCATAAATCGCAATGCAGATAGCAAGATAAAGGTGACCAGCTCGCTTGCGACCGTGTTTGTAATAACGCAGATAACACTGGGCGCCCTTGTAATTGATCTAAAGCTGCACGCAGTGCTAGTTGCGATACATCTTGGAATCGGGATACTGCTATTTGCAATGGTGCTACTTACCACCCTGTTTGCATTCCGCATATCAAATACGGTGCAGACTAGGGCCTAGGCTTGAACATTCTTGGCAGGAATATGTAGCCCATCAGCACTGCAAAGCACAGGGCGCCAACAGTTATGGATATGAAAAATATGTGCCCAAACGGGCTCTGGGTTCCCATGTTAAACGTGTATGTGAGAACATTGCCGGTACTTGCCGCATCATACAGGTCTACTTTTACAATGTGGTTTCCCGGGTTTCTCCAGGTATAGTCAAAGTCCCAGTGGGCGCCATCTATTAGCTGAGGCCGTATGGCATCTATCTGCAAGTCTTGGTAAAATACACGGATTCCCATGGTGAACATGTCTACTTCTTCAAAGTCTACATCAGTCACGCGTATTAGAAACTGGGATGGCTCGTCTATCTGTGGGAACTCGGGCGCCGTGGCTACCTGGACTCTGTACCCGCCATAGAACTCTTCAGCAGAGTTGAACATTGAGTGGGGGTAAGCCGGCTCGAGCGCCGGCACAAGGGCAAGTACGAATATGAGGGGAAGAACTGATCGCATCTTGTATCGTCTGCGATCAGGTTGAATATATTACAAGTCGGTTCTGCCAGAAATCTACAAAACCTTTAAATTCCAATCGGCAAAGAGGCCAATCGTTGACACTTGTCAGTAAGTCCATAGAGATAAAGACGCCTGTTCAGAACGTGTTTACCTACTTTGCAAGGCCAGAGCATGTATCTGACCAGATAAAATCAGACACCATTGGAATGTCAGTGGTTCCAATGGACATAAAGGAAGGTATGGGTGTGGGCACTACCTTTAGGATTATTGGAGATTTTGCAGGCAGGCGCCTCGAATGGGACTGTGAGACGACAGAGTTTGTCCGGGACAAGAAAATATCTGCAAAACAGATACGCGGTCCGTTTAAGAAATGGCAGATTACAAACGAGTTTGAGTCACTCGGGGAGAATCTAACTAGGGTGAGAATGTCAGTAGACTATGACATGCCGTTTGGACTGCTAGGCTCGCTGTTTGCAAAGGCAAAGTTTACAAAGTCTGCAGAAAAGGGGATGGAGACTGCCCTGTATAATGTCAGGGGTCTGCTAGAGGGAAATGGCTCGATTCCCGTGTATATCACACTTGATGCGTACAAAAAGCTGCTGGCAGAAAAAAAGAGGATGAACGACGTGCCGGTATCTACTGCTCTTACTGCAATTATTGAGAAATACAACGCACTAGAGGCCAAAATCTAGGCCGATATCAAGATTAATAACAACTGTACATTCCAGTATTTTTGTCGGGTCTATGGCGCAGCCAGGTAGCGCACCGGACTTTTAATCCGGCTGTCGTGGGTCCGAATCCCACTAGACCCGCCATACTATGATTCCTTTCTTTGGATTCAGGATATAAAGAAATGACGAAAACAGCCCAAAATGCAGAGATCCGGGGAGGAGATTTAGCAGTAGATGCGCAACCGTACGGTTCCTTTTTTTGGATTCTAAAACCGCATTTTTCATGGATTCGAACCCCGGATCAGGGCCTTAAATGGATCTCAAACTGTAGAGGTGAGGCACGATGAAGATAACAAAGCAGGATCTGGCAGAGACGCGCGACGAGTCCCCTCTGGAGCTTTTCAAACAGGGCATCAGGGCAGAAGAGACCCTGACAAGGTACACCAACACGCTGAGGCGCGTCCTGTGCGATATACTAGAGGAGATCCTAGAGGGGACATTTGAGCAGCGGGCGGCACAGCTGGTGGCCGAAGGCAAAAAGAACCCCGAATGGGTGCGGGACATACTGTTACTCATATCCAAAAAGCAGAGGGAGCGCACCTGCCTGCCTAGGGATCATCCGGACTATTTCAACCCCTCCTCCATGCGCAACTTTTTCAAGCCGATCAAAAAGCTGCTGGATATGAACGACATCGGCCTGTCGTGGAAGCGCATCTATGCCACCTTTCCAGAGATCGACAACGTACAGGAATCCCACGGCTGGACCCGTGAGGAGATACGCACAATGCTCAGGTTCTGCGACGGCCCCATAGAGCGGGCCATAATCCTGGTGGCTGCAAGCTCGGGGATGCGGCTGGGCGGTTTGGAGATGAAATGGGATCATATTCGCCCCATATATCACGGCAAGAAAGGACTATCCTTTGAGCAGGGCACAGAGATCGCCTGTGCCACCATATCCGTGTATAGCGGGACGAGCTCAGCATACCCCGCATTCATCACGCCCGAGACGTATGCCGCACTGCAGGACTATGCCTTGGTGTGGAAGCAGGAGGTGGGCCGAACCCCCTTACCTGATGATCCCGTGTTCAAAAAGTCTGGATCTGCCGCAGTCGCAGCCGACACGCCCGCGCTTAAGAGGCGCATAGACAAGATAGCCAAAAAGGCCGGGCTCCGGGAGGCTGATCGCAAGCGAGAGCGCAGGTTTGACGTACCAATAATGAACGGTTTTAGGAGATTCTGGAACAAGACCTGCAAGGAGGCCTCCTCTAGAGACTCGCCCCTTGCATCGCTGATTAAAAAAGAGTACATGATGGGTCACGCGGGACTAGTCAGCCTTGACCGCAATTATTTCAAGACCAGAACACTAGAGCTTGCAGAGGAGTATCTGCTAGTGATACCTGCCCTGACCATGAACGAGGCCGAAGAACTCCGTCAAGTAAACCGGGCCCAGGAGGAGACGATACGCATGTTCCGGGACGAAAAGGATGCCCGCATACTGCGCCTTGAGGAGATGATGGGGGAGATGATCCGCAAGTACGAGCTAGAACATAGGCCTGCTCCCAGACCGCTCAAAAAGTTAGAGTTGAGCTGAGACCTTGCTGATGTGACTAAAATTCCCCCTTTTATGCAGCCAAACCATACTGTGTATGACAAAAGAAAATTTTGAGCGGATCTGCCCTGTCTGCAACGACGGCCTTGCCGCCCACACATGCAGAAAGCTTGTCCGGTGCGCCGATGCGTTCCTCAAGGGACGCTAAATTCCACATTTTTTGATTTCATAGAGACGATCATAAATTCGCGCACATGACCCCAACGATCCGGTGTTGTCTGGCACGGTCGGCCACTATCACAATCAGAACCGACATCAGAGATGGGAGATCGAGCTTTTGCGCACAAGGCATCAGTATTTTGGATTGTATGATTGGCATAGGTATATTTTATACAGCTCTCCACGTAGGTCATGAATCCAGACAGCATGGTTTTCTCTAGAATCAACGGCCTGACGCGCCTTGCGGAGGAAGAATTTGTGAACGAGTCTGAGATGGAGAATATGGTGGGATCGAACCTACAAAAGATATTCCCATGCCTCACGCTTTTGAAAAAGCAATTTTCAACAGATGCTACCCGGCACAGATCACAAGGTAAGAGTTCCAACAGATTTGACATGCTGGCGTTTGACACCAAAAAGAACTGCTTTGTGGTAATAGAATACAAAAACAAGACAGGTTCGCACCTGATTGATCAAGTGTTCCGGTATATCTCTATCATAAACCGGCCCAACACAGACTTTATTGACGCGTACGGCAAAGCCACGAACACGCCCAGGATGCCGAACGATTTCAACTGGGCTCTCTCATACATGATTACGATAGCCGGCAATTATACATCAAAGCAACTAGAAGCTGCCGATGGCGCCCTGAACCAGAACCCTGACATCCTGAAGATGTACACGATACGCAAGTTTGACGGGTGCATGATGGCGCTTGATCTGGCAAACGGCACACCCGTGTGCGCCAAAGAGACTCGGAGCATCAGGCAGGATAAAATGACGAACCTCTCCAAAACAGGCCCGGATCAAAAAATGCACAATCTGTTCGAAAAGTTAGATCGAAAGATAAAAGAGAACATGCACGTTAAGCACATAACGTTTAAGAGCTATACCGCATACATGCCCCCCACTGGAAAGAACATTTGTACTGTAATACCGCAAAAGAACTGCCTCAAATTATACTATGCACCGCGCAAACGCGACAAAATCCTATCCGGGGATGAATTTGTCAAGTATCACAAGGGAGGAAGGCATTTAGGCGCAGGTGATTATATGTCAGTCATTTCCAATCCTGACGATATTGATAAAGTGATTAAACCGCTCAAGAAAGTCTATGACTGGAGAACCGGACAGGCATAACTGGGATCAAAAACTTCTGTATTGAGGAATACACGCACAATCTGTAGATGCGCTTTGAAAAGTGCCGATAATTGTGGACAGGGCCACAATTCTGATACTAGTTTCAAAAACAGCCCCACAGGCACCCAGATCCTGATACTATTTCAAAAAATCCCTCATGCGCTCAAATTCTGATACTAGTTTCAAAAAAAAAATTGGAGGGCAGTTACCGTGCCATTATGTAAAGACCCGCGGCATTGCTCATGACGGGATCTTCTGGGACGACCAGATTGAAGCCCTTGAGGCGGCCGGCCAGCTCTTGTCTGACTCGGGGGATCAGGATGCCGCCGCCAGACACTATGATCTCCTGCTCGTGCCCGTGCGCCGAGGCCATGTCGATGACCTCGATTGCCAGGTTCTCTGCAAGTGCCTTGGCATACCGCGAGCAGATATCCTTGTGCTGTACTAGCAGCTTTGTGTCTAGATGGGCAAACCTGCCTATCTTGTGGGTGATAAACTCTGATGCCCACTCTAGACTCCTGCCGTCGAGGATCTTGTTGTCCTCAATGACTACAATCTCCGAGGTTCCCTGCCCTATGGACACTACCATGCCAGTATTCCTGCGCATCCCGACTAGGGTTCCGGCAGCCTGGGCCACCACGTCGCAGCTCTCGACTCTGGATTCCTGGCAGATCAGCTTTGTCAGAGCATTCTTGCAGCTTGCGGCTTCGTAGGGAAGACCCACAACTATGCGAGCCTTCTCTGCCGGTGCCTGCACTGCTCGATATACCCTGCCGATGGCCTCTGCCACGAGTAGTCCTACCTGCTTTTGGTACTGCTTTTGCGGCCTGCCCCGGCATATGGGGCTGATCGCAGTAGTCCCCTTGGTTTTCAGCATCCGGGCGGCCTTGTCTCCTACGGCCTCTGATACGGCTTTGGTCCACTGCCCGTTTATCCTTCTGGTGTACAGCGAGGGGAAGCGAAAGCTGCCGTGGTCAGAGACGCACTTGACAAAGCCGGTTCCGATGTCTAGTCCTATTTTGACCATACCCCAAATAGTCAGGATGCATAAAAGGGCATATTTTGGATCAGATTCAGATCTGCTCAGCGATCCATATTTATTAGATAATACGGTATATTATGGTACTATGGCAAAGATTAGATATTCTGATTTATCGATGCATCGCGCCACCATGACGCTGCTGGACAGTATGACGCCCATCATAGAGTCATACGAGGAGAGGGGCTACAGGATGACTGTACGCCAGCTGTACTACCAGCTCGTGGCCCGTCTCATCGTAACAAACACAATGTCATCATACCAGAAAGTCAGCAAGATCGTCACGCAGGGCAGGATGCAGGGCATGATAGACTGGGACATTATAGTGGACCGGGTAAGGGTGCCCATGATGCCCAACGAGTTTTACTCGATGAGCTCCTTTGTGGATGCAATCAAGAACTCGTACCGCTCATATCGTTGGGAGGATCAGAATCATTATGTGGAAGTCATGGTAGAAAAGGAGGCCTTGGCCGGAATACTCGAGCCAATCACCCGCAAGTATCACGCCTCCTTGCTGGTCAACAAGGGGTACGCGTCTGCAAGCGCCATACACGAGGTGGCCATGAGGATGCAAAAGCAAGAGGAGGCAGGCAAGATCTGTCACATACTATACATGGGAGATCACGACCCCAGCGGCATCGACATGGTCCGGGACATAGAGTCAAGACTGCATATATTTGGCTGTAGTCCCAAGGTAGAGCGCCTCGCGCTGACCATGGATCAGATCAAACAGTACAAGCTTCCCCCAAACCCGGCAAAAAAATCCGATCCCAGATCAAAACTATACTATGAAAAATACGGCAGCGAATCCTGGGAGCTTGACGCGCTAGATCCCGAGGTTCTATCAGACGTGCTGGAGGATGGCATACAAGAGTACATGGACATTGACTTGTACAATACTGTCATAAAAAAAGAAAAGATAGAAAGAGACGCACTGATCATGTCTACCCGGAATCTCTGAGCCGGTTGTAATTATATCAGAAAAAACCAAATCACATGCGAAACCCTTCCATCACGGGTTCGTCGCCTTGTTTGTCATGTGCAGTGTCATAGTCTGCCTGCTCTTTTGCATCCCAGTCTCTGACCGCAGGATTCAAAATCACATCAGGTACCCCGCCTGCCGGGATCAGATCGATGATCAGTCTGCCTTCTTGTAAAGTGATTACCACATACTGGCCCCTCTTCATATCCATGTCTCGGATCACCTCTCTAGGTATGGTTACCGTCAAAGAGCCCTGCCGAAACTGTATTTTTCGGATGAATTGTTGTGTCTCCATATACCAAAAACCCCGGATGCATAAAAGGTGCATATTTGGCACATTTGGCATATCTAGCACCAAAATGCCGGGATCACAGCTCGCATTACTCTATGTAAACGAGATAACGAGATACCCCGTAGGCAAGCTCACCGGAAGGAATGTGGTAAGACAGTATCTCCCACTCCCACTTGTCCAGACTATTCTAGGTCGAATCCGGCCTTGCGCTCGTCTGTATCTTGGCTCTAGACGGACCCGATTGACGGGCACCAGTCCTGAAACTTAAAAAAAGCCCCATGGACTCGCTAGGATCAAATGGGTCATCTGTTACGTCGGGTCTGATTGAACGATGGAGCTCTGATTGCTAGGTTCCGGGGCTGGATTCCATACCTTGGAAGGCTTGGGCTCTACAGCTTGTTGGTCTATCTCCTCATATGGCTGGTCAAAAACATTGTTAGAGCGCCTACAAGTACGAGCGCTAGCCCT
>RHFD01000011.1 GCA_003724325.1 Nitrosopumilus sp. D6
CCATCTTCAACACTCTGTGCAAATGCTTGTGACATTGCACCAGATGCTGTAATGGTTACTGCGACCACAAGTAATAGAGCATACTTGTGATTTTTGGATTTCATTAGTTTTCCCAATGGCGGATATTATATAAGGTTAGTAGACGTTTTTGGCGATCAAAAAGTAAATTGTTATATTTTAGTAGATTCTGATAGTATCATAGAATATGAAAATAAAGTCAGGAGTTTACGCGTGAGAATGGCCCCAAATATCGGTCTAGGAATCTTTGATACGTTCAAGACAGGCACAGGTCTGACAGGCGAGGCAGGCAGGCAGAGATCGATAATAGCCATACTTGCAGGCAAGGCAGGCCCCTCGGAGAGAACTAGAACCGGGATTGCAAAAAAGATGGCAGAAAAACACGAGACCCCTTGGAAGAACATCTATTCGGGGATATTCCGGGATATTGATGAGATTCTACTACCCATGGGAATAGTAGAGGAGAACGGGAGGCTGCCTCTCAAGCGTGGTCCAAAAGCCCTGCAGGAGATGGGCATTCCGTACTATCACCTTACCAGAAAGGGAATGCTAACAGCTCTTGCAATACCAGAGACAAAAAATCGAGACGAGCTGCTATCAGCCTTTTTTGCAGACGCAGAGCCAGAAGAGAAAGAGCACGGAAGAGTCCTCACAAGCCTTGCAGAGACCTGCCCGGGATTCACATATCTGGTATTTGAAAAATATGTACAGGCATTTTGCGAAGGGCAGATAGACGAGCTGGTGCCGTTTGATCCTGCAAAGATTGGCAGCATTCATGACGAGTTTCTAAGGGTTCAAAAAGAGATGTTGGAGGGATTCCTCGCGCTCTCAAAGCAGGACAGGGACAAGGCAGTCAAATTTCTCAAGATACTAACCTGATGGTATGAAGCCTGGATCGCAGTGATCCGGGGCGGCATGATCCCGGGATTGGTGTATCGAGAGCCCTTGTGTCTCGGCGCCTCTGAGACCCTACTGACAGGACAACCTTTGAATCCAAAGCATCACAATCTGCGATTCTTTTTGGATCTTTCATGCCGCTCCCAAAGCTTGTTGATATAATGTGCTACTGGAAGCCAGAATGCAATATGCGGCACAATGAAGATAAGCGAGCCGACAAGCAAGCCGACAGACCCGCCGATATCCTCTACCCGGTAAATCATAAACAACTCAACAATAAACAATATAATAAATACCGGGACAAAATTGAAAATACCCACAAATATATTTAATACGTATGGGTAGTGTAGTTCCTGTTCAAGTAAAAATAACATCATCCAAAAAAGTGGCAGACCAATGTACAGTGACAGTTTTAATTTTTTCATATGAAAAAGGGATTTAACGTACGAAGACACTGGGCAATGACCTGTTTGTATCAGATGTATCCATCATGTGGTTCCACGTGTTGCTTGTGTAGATAGTTTGACCCGGGCCCTGTGCAATCACAGATTCCAGTTCTGAGATTGATCCCTCATCTTCATGTACCGCATTGGTGGCAGGCAGAGTCAGCACAACAACACTTGCCTGAATCACGACTGGTGTCATCAAAAGTGTGGTTGTCAAATGCCTCTCATTCATGATTATTGGTGGTTACGTGTCTTGACTATTTAAGCGTTACTTTTATTCCATATAGTCGTTCTCATTAGTTAGAATGAAAGACACATATAAATAACATGTCGTAGTATTGTAGTTGATGCGCAGAATCTTGTCTGCAGTCAACGGTCTACTTTTATCGCCGGATCCAAGAAGTGATTTTCTCATAATTCCAGCTACTCGGAATAAGAAAAAACCCTTTATACACAGACAGGACCCATGTACAGACATGAAAAAAGTTGTTCTTACTATATCCCCCAAAAGTACGCCATCTCTCTTGATGAATGATAAAACTAGGAAACCGGAGATTTTTACGCTAAAAATCTGTGCTGTATTTGTGTCTGTCCTATTACTTGGTGGTTCCGGATTCCTTACGGCAGACGCATCCGGCCTGCCTCTGAACAAACAAGTCCAAAGCGGCATTGAAAACAAGTATCTCAAATGTAATAATCCGGATCACCTGCTGGTCATAAGACAGAGCCTGCAGCTCTCATGCGTGACTGACGAGTCTGCATCAAAACTAGGATGGCCAAAAGTCAGATTCTTAGAGGACAATGACATGATAGTTGATTACACGCCTCTACAAGTTGAGGCAGATGGTGAAAAATTTCAGATAAATTGTATATTAAAAAATGGATTGATCCAAAAAGATTTGCACTATGACTTGGGCGGATTAGTATTTGGAATAAACTCGATAAAGGAAGGTAAAGCTAAATTAGAGATTCCACAGTCATTCTTTAAATGGTTCGAACCAGAAAAATACATCTATCATGAAATAGTAATATTTGAAAGATTGGGATTTGAACAGATAAAAATAATTGAGGGTAATGTAAAATTTGAACAAGACAGGTATATTGTGGAATTTTCCTTTTCAGATAATGATCCAGAAATTGAAGTGCATATTTCTCATCCTGTATAGATTGCGCACTGTTTCAAGGTAACGTAGGCGATCAGGCCACTATCACACATAGTAGTTGATCTGTCATATCCGGCCTACACATCAGCAGCACATCATGACCCCGAACCCCTATGCCGCCATTAGTCCTCAACGCGTATGAAATCCGACCAGAGAATTGCGCTCTACGAGTACAACGGCATGCTGATTGATATTCAGACAAGGGCATTAACTGCCAAAAAAGACATCAGGATGGCAGACAGATTTGCCAAATCCACGTCTGCAGACGACTCTGCAGAGTCAAAAGTAATGGCAGAAGAGTGTGAATACATCAACTCACTTGACAAGCTCTGACTCTAATTTTTGATAGAATAATCAAAGATAGACCCTGTTGCGGCCCGCCAAAATCACATCCTGACAAACATTAAAATCCGTTGCCAAGGCGAGCCTGCTCATGGGCTCAAAGAATGTCTTTGCCTCTGTAAAGTCATACAGCAAGAGGGGCAAGCTGCTTGGCAGAGACGACTTGCAGACCCTGGCAGAATCACGGGATCTAGACGAGCTAATCACTAGGATAAAAAATACCGTATATGCTGATGCCGTCTCAGAGGTGCAAAAGCCCTACACCTCGCATGGAATCGAGTCTGCCCTCAGGGGCCATCTAGCCGAAGTCCACTATAACATTGCAAAGACGGCAGGCGGCGTCAAGATACTTGACGCATACTATCTGCGGTTTATCATATCAAACCTAAAGCAGATCCTAAAGGGTAAAGCGCTCGGCAAGTCCCAAGAGGAGATCGAGACCCACATAAATCTGCGCGCAGAAGAGCTGCTAAAGCAGCGCGACATTGTAGTAAAGGCGCTAGTTGCAAAAGATCTAGACGAGGCAGTCGCAAGCCTTGCCCAGGCAGAATTTGGCGACGAGGTTGCAAAGGCAGCAGTCCTGTATGCAGACAAGAAAAACCTCCAGATATTTGACACTTACTTTGACAAGATACTCTACACGCGCCTGGTAAAGGCGCTAAAGTCAGGCGGTACGGATGCTGCAAAGCTTGCGGCAATGGATGTGGACTTTTACAACATACTCAGTGTCATCCGCGGCAAGTTCTGGGGTCTAGACGAGCAGCAGATACAGGACCTGATAATAATCCAGTCATCGGCTGCAGGGGACCTGCTTGGCAGGATGATCTCTGCTGGAAGCATCCGGGACGCATTTGACGAGCTTGCAGGTACAAAATACAAGGACATGATCCCCCAGACAGAAAACGAGCTGGATGCGATCGCAGAATTTGAGAGATCCTTTGAAATGTCAATATACAAAGCTGCCCGGAGATCCTTTACAAAGATGCTCAGTCTTGTAACCACGGTAGGAATCACAAAGCTGACTGCATACGAGGTAAGAAACCTGGCCGCAATAGCCTATGCAGTAGAGCAAAAGATACCCACAGAGACTACAATGTCAAAGATAATACTAGAGGCAGAATAGCCGCGCATGCCATCCCAAAAAAAGCCAGTCGACGTGCTCACAAACAGGGTCAGTGTAATAATGGCTGCAGTATTTGCCCTGCCTGCCCTGACCATATTTCTGGGAATATACCACATTACGGGAAATATTCTTGCCGGAGCCATCCCGGGATTTGGGATACACTTTGTAACGCTTGCCTTTTCTGGCAGGATCTCTGCATATCTTGACTCGAAAATGAATTAACCTATATTGATGACTCCCCGAGGCATTGTGCCATGATGGGCGACCGGGATTTTCGCAGCATAATCAAAAACGCAATAGGCTCTATAAGCAGAGAGCTAAATACAGAGATTGACGCAGCAGACACAAAGACAATCCACATTCAAGAGGCCACACAGTGCATGAGGCGCTCTTACTATGACAGGACAGACTCTATGGAGATAGAGAGGCGCGGCTTTAACGAGCTGCTCTCTGGACTATTGCGAAAACTCGAATATGGAAGCAAGCCAATAGAGTACGCAACTGGTGACTCAAAGCTGATAGGCCAGGCAGACATGGTAGTCGATGACTCTGTGCTCTTGTTTAGATCCGCGTCTGGCGAGATGGAAAACCCGCTTGCAGGAGACATACTATACCTTAATGCGTGCCTCTGGATATACGACAAGACTGACGGCATGATTATCTATATCACAAATAACAGAAAGGAGACCACCTTTTCACTTACGCGCGACAAAAAAATGTTCGAGGAGGTAATCAGAAGATCAAAGGTGCTAGGCGAGATGCTGGAAAAAAAGAGAACCCCCATAATCGAGCCGTCTCCAGAATGCTCAGAGTGCCAGTACTATGAGCGATGCTTTGTAAAGAGAACAAACACAAAGCAGCTCTCCATTGCCAAAATGTTTGGCATGGAAAAATAATAAAAAATATAAAAAAAGGATGCTATTACTCTATTGGTTCTGGATGTCCCTTGCCACGGAGTGCAAAGCACACTACTGCTAGAGCGATTGCTACGCCTGCTGCGGAGCCAAATGCTGCCATTCCTGCTTCTGCCATTGGATAGAAATAGGAGTCAGAGGCTTTTATAACTTTGGCAATAATTCCATTTTAAAAACAAACTATCACAATTTTACCATATTATGATACAATACCTACTTTTCAAACACAAAGTGAAGTTCATTCTCCTGGCCGCTTGTAACAGAGCTTCGGTTGTAAAATACGTCACCGGAGACCAGCCATGACGAGGTGCCATCCCCTAGGCGCGCCCACAACTCTGGCGTATTGCCCGTGTTTTTTAGCTGTATGTCATCCTTGAGGATTATCGAGCCCTCACCAAGCAGCGTGTAATAGTTAGAGCCAAACTCTACCATTCCAGTCGGCCTGCTGCCTATCTGACCCCCGGAGATCTGCTCAGACTCTGAATAGCCAGTCTCATACAGTTGATAGTCAAGCACCTGAACCCGCACCGCCCCGGGGTTTGGGTTTACTATCTCAAAGGAGAGCAGAATGGTCGCAGATCTCTGAGATATCTTTGTGACTTCAATGTCTCCTAGCTTTATCTCAATTGGCTGGAACACTACATTACCAGAATCGCCGGGACCAGGTATATCAAAGGGGTCTACCAGTATTATGCCAAGTAATATGACTAGCGCCACTGCTGCCGCGCCGACAAAGACTTTTGGGTTCACTACATGTATGGCACCAAGATGATTATTATACCATTGGGAATGATGAATAGGCATGCAGTATTTTCAGGCAGTCCAAGAGGGAAAGCGGCGCGCAGCAAAATCTCAGATGAAGATGTTTGAGGCAGCCGGATTTGGAATGCTCACACTTACCACCAAAAAGACAGAGGGCAAGTTTGAGCCGGTAGGAGATGAAGAGCTAGTTGCCGTGATTGAATCAGCAGACGGGTATGTCGCAATAATTACCGATGCAGACGGGTGTACAAAGGCCCAGTCAAAGGCCGTATCAAAAGAAGAGGCAATGGCAATACTTGGCAAGCTTGCAGGATCCGGGATGGACAAATATCCTGGAGAAGAGATTCGTATATGGTCTGAGACGAGGCCTACTGTACGGGACTGAGGATTATCTCTGTTCCCACGCTGCCGCCCCTGATTGCCTTTTCAATGTTTTTTGGGGTGGCCTTTATTATCCTCGTCTTTATCTTGGAGCGCTCTATTATTTTTAGCGCCACTATATCCATCAGGTCGTACCCGCCTGCCACAGAGTCCTCGTTGACTAGCATTCCTCTCAGACTTTTCAGTTCAATGCGCCGGAATTTTTTTGCCTTTTTGAACCTGTTGGGATCCATGTCATATACGCCATCCACATCTGTGGCGTTGATGAACTGCTCTGCCTGGATCTTTTCTGCAATGAGGGCCGCAGTCCCGTTTGTGCTCTGTCCGGGATGCAGTCCGCCTGTAACTACTATGAGTCCGTCATCTACTGCGTGCCGCACCTCTTGTAGTGTGGAGGGCGGGTGCGAGTACGCCTTGTTTTTTAGCGCATAAATCAGCAGCTTTGCATTGAGCCGGGAGATCTCTATTCCGAGCTCGTCAAGTGTGGACTCGTCTGCCCCAGACGAGCGCGCATGCGAGATATAGTGCCTGGCAATGCTTCCGCCTCCTGCTACAATGACTGGCTGGCATATCTTGCTCATCTTTACTAGAAATGTCGCATAGTCCTTGAGCGCCTTTACGCTGTCTGTTCCAAAGACCTTGCCTGAAAGCTTGATAACTATTTTTTTCCTCATCTGGCGTCACCGATTATGGAGCGGGCGGCAATTTCAACTTTTTTTCTGTGTTTTTGGTGCGTGTATACGCGCAGTATGTTCATGTATCCGGCAATTGCAGAGACTATGGGTATGTCAGATATGGGCAGCTCTTCTGCTGTTTGCCTGCCGTTTTTTTTGGTGATTAGAACCAGCGACTTTGACTCGTTTTTTGATGGAGCAAGGGGTATCGAGGGGGTCGCAGAGCTGTCCACAAATATATCATCTTCTGGAACCCGGGACTTTGCAGATATCTCAGAGCGCATCTTTTCGGGGTGTATATTTTTAAAGCCTGCCCTGCCAGTAAACGTCTTTTCAAAGACGCACTTTGGCAGTCTGCGGTCCTGATAGTCGCGTGCAAGCTGTCTTGCCCTCTCCAGTTCCGGGGAGACTGAAGATATCAGCTTGGAGAGCACGTATTCGTCTGCGAGCCTGACAAAGTCATCAAAGTTAGTGGTGGCAAGCCCGAGCTCGTCGGCTGCTGAGCGTAGCGCCTCGATGAGTATCATCTCTGCTGCCCGGACAGTCTTGTGAAAGTATACGGCCTTGAACATTTGATACCGCGAGTGCATCATGGATTCAAACGAGTGCTGGGCCGAGTGCTCGAGTGCAAGCCGTCCACGGTGCATGCCAAATGACTGGATCATCCTCTTGTGGTCTATCCTTGCGTGCTCGGCGCCCGTAAAATAGCCGTCCCGGAGCAGATAGTCCATCATGTCTGCGCTCAGCGCGCCAGAGATTATCTCGTTGAGGTACTGGTGTTTTGACTCTCCAAATGCCACTGATGCGACGAGTTTTTTCTCATAGCCGTTTTGTGAGAGAATGTCGCCTATCTCTGAGCGCAGTATTATCTGCTTGCCAAACTCCTCGTGCGGGATCTTTTTTCCGAGCATGGCCTCCTCAAACGGGTGAGAGAAAGGCCCGTGCCCTATGTCGTGTAGCAATCCTGCAAGCCGGAGTATCTCAAGCATGTCCGAGTTTAATATGCCCTTTTCTTGCAGCGCCGTTCCTGCCTGGCCTGCAATATGCATCACCCCGAGCGAGTGCTCGAATCTCGAGTGTTGCGCAGACGGATACGTAAAGTGTGCGCCCGACAGCTGCCTTATCCTTCTGAGCCTCTGAAACAACGGGCTGTCCACTAGTGCAAGTTCGTGCTCGTACACCCGCACAAAGTCATGTATCGGGTCTATGATGTCAAGGTGCGCCATTAGAGTCTCCCAAGGGACGTCTCTAATATTTTTTCATGTATTTCTTGGACAGCAAGTGACGCGTCTATTACCTTCCAGCGCTTTTTTCTGGCAAGTTTTTTGTATGTAGCAGATATCTTTTTTGAAAATACAGCATCCCGCTCGAATCTGTCCCGGCGCAGCCTCTGCCTGCGAAACGACTCGCCCTGCGTTACATCAAGCAGTATTACCAGATCTGTCCGCGGCATGCCTGCATCAAGATTTTCAAGCCACTTTTGATTCAGACCGTTTGCCATGCCATATACAACATTTGAGTGATAGTAGCGGTTCATTACCAGTGTATGGTTTTTTTGATATTTTTGTATCTGGTGTAGCTTTTCCCACCTGTTTGCCGCAAGCAGGCAGTGAATCAGCTGTGGGGCATGCTTGCGCCGCCCGTCAAGATATCCCTTGATCTCTCTTCCCACCGGCGTAGTATAGTCTGGAAAGTGGAACAGCTTTGTCTTGTGGCCGCATCTTTTGAGCGCGCGCGCAAGCATCCGGGACTGAGTCAGCTTGCCTGCCTGGTCACCTCCCTCTATTGCTATTATCAAGGTAATAGGGCGGGGTGATTGATTGATTAAAAATCTATGCTGTAAAGTTGGCAGGCTGCAGGCAGATACTGTAGACTGTATGGGAGATAGAGGATATCTCTGGATTCGACTTGATAAGAGGTCTTAAAAAAATAGATAATCTAAAACCAGTCATTGACTCGCTGTTGTCTGGATCACTCATATTTACCAGAGCCGCGCCACCGGCAGATCGATCCCGCCCTTTGCGGCCGGGGCTCATGGGTTAGGAATCCTCGTCAGTTTTGCTCCAATGACTGCCAGTGTCACACCAATACACAACGGTAGGAGGAATGTGATGATCACCCCCTGCAGACTGCCCCACGCAACATCCACTTCGCCAAATATGTACGAGAACACGCCCACGGCAGGCCACAACGAGATGTACAGTCCCAGAAGTAGCATGCCAATACCTGTCAGCTTGTTGGCGTTCATGAGAATCGTTAACCTATGAGGGTGTTTGGCTATAAACGTATTTTTCATTCCATATCACTGGAACAGTAATTTGTAATGATAATAATCTTTATTAAGCACAACATCAAGGTGTGATTTCAGGTCAGGCACGGAATCACCATTAGATGATCCGCAGATCTATCAGTTATGAATCCCAGTCACAGGTAATGACCAAGATGTTTTTGCTGCGCAAGATAGTAGAGGCGAGCGACTCGTACGAGAAGAGCGTCTCGGAGATATCCCAGCTCGAAGAGAAAATTACCATGCTATGCGCCAAATCTATCAAGGTTTATAACTAAAAATCAGAGATATAACACAAAATGGGGCTTGTCAAGGAGGTAGTCAAAGAAATTGAAAACCGCTCAAAAGAGTTTTACGAATTTGTGCTCCCGCCTGTGGACATACATCTAGAGGAGGGCGGCATCCGGGTAGTAATAGACATGCCGGGATTTGCAAAGAAAGATATCGAGCTAAACCTGTGCGGGGACTTGCTGTCTGTACGGGCTCAAAGGGAACCGGCAGGCCTAGATACCATTGTTACAAGCCAGAGGCCCGGCCGCATTGACAAGAAGATCAGACTGCCCATACAGGGGCGCCCAGACGAGGAGAGAATCGAGTCTGCAAGATATGCAGACGGCGTGCTGACTGTAGTGATTCCCGTTGCAAGTGACGGCAGGAACATACCGGTAGACTAGTGTCTCTTAAAGAGCATTGATGATATCATTATTACACATGCAGTAATGATTCCGGCCGTGCCAAGCTGCACGTTTGCAGGATATAGCAGCGCCGATCCCACAAATACCGCAGATGCAAAAATGCTGGCGCCAATCATTACCCTTGGCTGCTGTTTTTTCATCCTGCCCCGGGACTCGTCTACCAGACTCTGTAGTTCGGGTCCCAGCCGCAGCGCGGCATCTAGCGACTTTACAAACGAGCCAAAAAAGATACGCATCTCTTCCACATACGCCTTTGTTATGAGGTCTTCTTCTTGCAGTATATCCTTGAGTACGGTTACAAACTTGAAATCGACATCATGCGTCTTGTAGATTCCCTCGATTATAGTGGCCATCCGCATGTATAGCGCCAGGTTTTTTGGAAGTATGAACGGGAATCTGCTCATCGTCTGGTTTGCAAGCTCCATGAGGCTTTGCACCTCCATCTCATCGGGCTTGTTGCCATGCATCGCCCTGATTGAGAGCTCTATTCCCTTTTCAATTACGGTCCGGTTGTATCCGGGAGTCAGCATGCCGAGATCATCCATTGCATTGACCACCCTTGCAGGGTTTTTTTCTACAAGCGCAAGATACAGCCTGATGAGCCTGCGCCGGGTCTCGTCATTTATGCGGCCGACCATTCCATAGTCGTATACCCGGATGAGGGTCGGCGTGAAATATCGAGTGCTTTAGCAGCATTGTAAAAAAGACCTTGTGCACGTCTATTACTAGCTGCTCCCTGTCTATTCCCTGCCTGTCAAGTCTTTCCACATCTGTCACCTTGATCCCGGGAATGTACTCCATGGTGAGTATGTTCTTGGAGGAGAGCTCGTCAAATACGGCAGGTATGACTACCTTGTCTGTGCCCTTCATTGCCTCTTTTATTTTTTTGAGGTTTTCAGACTCTGCGGTATAGTCCATCTCTTCGGATATGGTCTCTGTAAACTGGGCAAGCATTGCGCGCGCAGAGTGGCGCAGGTTGGGATCGACAAAGCGCATCGCAAGCGGGAGCACTTTTTTTAGCACCTTTATGTCCTGCTCTACTATTTTTTCAATTCCTGGGCGCTTTACCTTTACTACCACTTGCTGGCCTGATACTGTTCCCCTGTACACTTGGCCTAGCGAGGCGCCAGAGATAGAGTTGGTGTCTATTTCATCAAAGTGTTCTAGTATGGAGCCGAGATCCCGCTCGATTATGGGCCTTACCTGCTCGAAAGGGGCTGCAGGAACGCTGTCTTGCAGTTTGGCAAGCTCTACCAGATATGGCTGCGGCAGGATGTCTGCGCGCGACGAGAGCCACTGTCCGAGTTTAATGTAGACTGGTCCAAGCGAGACAAACGTGTCTAGCATTTTGCGCGCATTTTTTTGGAACTGGCCGGGATTTATCTGGGATCTGTCCTGCTTGATCCATGTCTTTCTGTCTTTACGGAGGGCAAGGACTGATGGTAACAGCCTGAATAATACCTGGAGTGTCCGGAGCGCGGGCACGGCTACAGTCTCTCCTTTAGTTTCTTTGATGCCAGATATCCGAGATACCCGGCAACTATTGATGAGACGATCCCGGATGCTGCCATTACTTTTGGATCCTTGAATTTTTTTGCAGTTGTATATCCTGCAAGCGCTCCGCACGCCATGCCAGCCAGTACCTCTTGCGCGTCAAAGAGCAGATGCTCGATTGGCTTTTCTCTCGGATCAAACATGTCTGTATGTATTAGAAACTTGTCATCGTACTCTCTGATGTGCAAGTTGCCATACCTGTACTGTCTGCGGGCCCCGTTTTTATGTCCCAGTCTGCTCTCCCTTATCCAGTCTGGCATGAACTCCCGGATCTCCTTTGGAACCTCTATCTCGTCGCTTTTCACGATCGCAATATGGACGAGGATTGCTTATAATCTTACGGTAT
>RHFD01000009.1 GCA_003724325.1 Nitrosopumilus sp. D6
TGTACTCTTTTTTGATTAGTGATGAGAGTGGCGAATCTCTAGATAGTGACTCTTTGCACGCCTTGTTCCAGAATCGTCTAAACCCGTTCATCATCGGAACATCAAATCTTCTATGGCGCTTTAGCTGCGGAGCCCGGAGCCCTGCATGGGTAATCAGTCTCTCGACACGTTTTTTTATAGATGTAATGCCCGTCTTTCTTGGGAACGGTCCGTCCCTCTTGAATATTGGATCACCTGGTTTTGGCTCTCTCCCTACATCGTCTGTCCATGACTTGCGATAGTTTTCAAGCGCGTCGTATGCCTCTGGTGTGATAAATGTCGGATAGCTAGAGCTTGTTCCCTTGTAGACTGTAACCATTGCGCATACAAGTGTAGAGTCCTCCTCGTCTGCAAAACCCAGCTTGCCATCCTTTTTGTATATGGGCTCTACATCGCCCCAGTTTAGCTCAAATCCCCCTGCCCGCATACCAGAGCTTGCAGCTATCAGCACTATGACCCTGTCCATGGAACCCCTTGCAAATTGTAGCATCCTCTGTATCTCATCCCGGCTCCAGCCTCTTGATTCTGATACGTTGTCGATCTCTGGAAATGTGGCATAGATGCGCTTCCACGGAATTGTTATATCGTTCATATCAAAGAGCTTTTTTATCGGCTTGAAATACGTCCCAAATGATACGGGGTTGTAATAGTCCGGATGATTGTGCGGTAATTCTGTTCTCTGGCGGAGTTTTTTTGAGATATTTAGCAATAGATCGCGCGTCCAGTCGGGGTTCTCCCTGCCATACTTGACGAGCTGCTCGACTCGTTGCTCAAAGTCGCCTTCTAGAATCTCATCTAGAATCTTGCATAATACCTGGCGGAGTGTCCGCAGATATTTCTCCCTGGTCTCTTCTGCCTTTATCCCCTGTAAGAACAGCTCTAGTGGTGGCTCTGTGCCAATCCTCTCAAACTCGTCGCGTGTCAGTTTCATTATATCCACTATCCGTGGAACCAATAAAAGCGACACTAGAGTGATGGATCGGATGGGATTTGAACCCACGACCTTTGCGGGAACCCATGTTCCTTACGCAGTGTGAGTGCGTCATCCAAACCAAACTAGACGACCGATCCAACATTCCTGCAAAAGACGGGGCTTTTTTATCTTTAGATTTGTAATATTTGAACAGTCTGCAGAATCGCGCCGCCTGTTTTAAAAAGTCTATTTTTTGACGCCCAGATTGCGGTTCTTTAGCCGCAGGTACGGATTTCTGCACTTTCTGCACCTAGTTGCAGCAATGTCGTTTCTGCACCCGCACTTGAAACAGATCCTCATGACTAGCCGCGCCTGTTGTGCAATTCGCTTCTTTTCTGGATCTGTTATGGGCAACGGCTCTTCTCAATCCCACTCTCTTTTATTCTAATCGGATTTCTCCATCTTGCCTGCAAGCAAGACTGGCACCTCTGCAGGCCTCTTTGCCACCGGGATGTTTGCCTTGTTGAACATTGATATCTTGGACTCTGCAGAACCGTATGTACCCATCACTATTGCGCCCGCATGACCCATCCTCTTCTCCTTGGGGGCTGCCCTGCCTGCAATGTAGGCCACAGTCGGCTTTTCAAAGCCGCAATCCATTATCTTTTGCGCCAAAATCTCCTCAGAGTCCCCGCCTATCTCCCCTACTACTACCAATCCCCCGAGATCCGGGATATTCTTTACCATCTCAAATGCATCAACTAGCCTAGTACCATTCACCGGATCCCCTCCGATTCCAATGGTGACTGCCTGTCCAAATCCAGAGCTAGTCAGCGCGTCAGATATCTCATATAGTAGCGTGCCACTCTTTGAGAGCACGGCAATGTTTCCAGCCTTGAACGGCATTGCCGGCATGATGCCTATCTTTATCAGCTCTGGAATCATGACTCCTGGCGTGTTGGGACCAATCACTATTGCCCCCTTTTGTTCTGCCATCTCTAGTATCTTCATCGTGTCCCTGACAGGCACGTGCTCTGGAATTGCAACTAGCAGCTTTATTCCCGCCTCTAGCGCCTCTGTTGCCGCACCTAGAAAAAACTTTGCAGGCACATACATTATGGATATCCGTGCCCTTGTGGCATCTACTGCCTCTTTCATAGTGTCATACACTGGAATCTCTTCAAACTTTTGGCCCCCCTTGCCAGGAGTGACACCTGCCACAATGTTGGTGCCATATGATATCATGTTTCTTGTGTGAAGCGAGCCGTACGCCCCGGTAATCCCCTGTACTATGACGCCTTTATTCTTGTAATCCTCCTCGTCTGGAGTGCCCCGTAATAGCGCCATGATGTCTTTCATTTTTTTACCCCCATCACTGCGGCATTGATTGCATCCTCTACTGAATCAAACATCTCTGTCTTGGAATCCCTTAGCATCTCTCTTGCCTTTTCAGACTCTGTCCCCTTTAGGCGCGCAAACACTGGAATGTCCACCAGATTTGACTCGTAGGCCTTTAAGAACGCCTCTGCAACAACTGTCGTCTTTACTATTCCCCCGTACAAGTTTACTAGAATTCCGCGCACACCGTCTATCTCACTTATCAGCGTGAGCGCCTCGTACACTGACTCTGTGGTGGCGCCGCCACCCACATCCAAAAAGCACGCAGGTCTGCCGCCGCTGTCTGCTAGCATGTCAAGCGTAGACATTACAAGTCCCGCCCCGTTTCCAACCACTGCAATGTCCCCGTCAAGCTCTACAAGTGAAAAGCCGCTTTTTTCTGCGCGAGCCTCCATCTCTGACTTTTCCTGATACTTTTGCAGCTCGTCATGCCTAAAGTTACTGTTATCATCAGTTACAAACTTGCCGTCAAGCGCCATGACAGAGCCGTCCTGCATTATCGCAAGGGGGTTGATCTCTGCTAGCTCTGCCTCTTTTTCTACTGTTAATTTTGAGAGTTTTTTTAGCGTGTCTGCAAATCCATCTGCAGTAGAATCCTCCAATCCTATCTTTTGTGCCACCCTTCTTGCCACATCATCAGAGACGTCTCCCATGCCCACCTCTTCTATTACCTGGTTTTTTACAGATTCAATCTCCACGCCGCCTTCTGATGATGCTATTACAGTATAGCATCTCTTTGAGCGGTTCAAAAACAGTGAAAGGTATAGCTCTTTTTTAATATCTGCCATCTTTTCTAGCAGGATTGCCCTTGCCTTTTCCCCCTTTATCACTAGCTCGCTTACCTGCGGATACTTTAGCTCTAGCTCGTCTGCATTCTTGCATGTCTGGATTCCTCCTGCCTTGCCCCGGCCTCCCACAGGGACCTGAATTTTTATCACAAACGGGTATCCAATCTCTTCTGCATGCCTCTTTGCCTCCTCTATGTTTGTAGATGCCTTGCTATCTAGCAGGTTTATTCCGTATTCCCTGAAAAGCTCTTTTGCCTGAAACTCTAGCAAGCGCATGTATCAAGCCTGAAATTTACGATCCTTATTAATTATCCCAGCTGTTCTTCAAGCAGGTCAATCATCTCCAAAAAGCGATCCCGGCTTTTCTTGAGCAGCTCTTGTGGGTACTTTTCTACGGCAAACACGCGCTGCTGACCAAAGCTTGGAGGTATGACACCCCCAGACGTAACTGTCTGCTCTATCACATATCCGTCAGTAATTGTACATACAATCTCCTCATAGCAGCCCTCCTCTTCTTCTACTGTCTGCCTGTACAGCACGATGGGTCTGCCTGTCTTTGCAACTGCCTCGGAGCCCTTTGCCAGCAGGTCTCTTAGATGCTTTACCTGCCATGCATCAAGGCTGATCTGTTTTACCATGATTTAGTTTGGTGATTTTTCTATTTAACCGTGTCCGCGCGGGCCATACACATAGTCAGCCCATATCAAGCGCACGCGAGTGCCTTTTTGTGTGAGGTCTCTCGCCTGCGTGTCTTCTCCTCATGTGACCTGATGGCCTGCCGTAGATTAACTCTAAAAACCAGGACTCGTGCTCTATCTCTTCGGCAAGTATGTCCTTTGCAATGTCGTATGTGGTCGGATCCTTGCCGTGCGTCATCTTGCAGATCTTATCCCAGTTGACTATAGCTCCCTGCTCTGCCTTGAGGCATTTCTCAAGTATTGCCTTGTGATCCGTGGGGTTTGGCGGCAGCTGTAAAAATTCACATCCTGACATCTTTATGAACTCTGTAGCATCATTTGGAAGCGAGCCTCCCAGCTGGTATATCCTCTCCAAACATGATTCAAAATGGCTCAAATCCTCTAGCCGCGCATCCTCGATTATCCCCTTTAGTCCCTCGCCGTCCATTCCCGTGCAGTGGGCCCTCAAATTGGTAAAGTAATAGTATGCAGTAAACTCGACTGCCGCGTTTTTTACAAGCTCTTTTAGCAGCGCGTCTACATCAAGCCCGTTTTGTTTTAGCACGTTTATGCCCACCACGTTTGGCTCTGAACCACCCATACAATGCCTGCCTCTTGATTGTAATAAAAATTTGCCGCTACTTGACTGAGATCCTTATCTTTTGCCCGTCAATGTCCTCGTCTTTGTATTTTTCATCAGCCTCCTCATAAATGACCTTTTTTACACGCACCAAAAACGCAAGCTCCTCGGATCTCTCCCTTACCATCCCAAGTGACTCTGAATCCAGGCCGATTATTGATGCTACACTTAACACGTCAGTAGGATTAAAGCCGCGCTCCTTTCTGAGCGTCTGCAGCCTCCTTGCAATGTCCTTGACTAGGCCCTTTGCCATCATCTCCCTGTTTCTAGATGTAGAGACAAACACTACATATTCGTCCCGGGCAGATACCGCATAGTCGCCGGCAGCTTTAAACCCTACAATACAGTCCTCAGCATCAAGCGCTATCTTTTCTCCAAGATCAAAGACATGGCTGCCTTTTTGCAGTGATGTTATGATATCTGCAGGACTAGTCTTTGAGAATGCATCTAGCAGTCCTGCCATGTGCTGCTTTGCCTTGGGGCCGATCTTTTTTCTGTCAAGCTCCATTGTGGGCTCTACTGGCAGTCCCAGCTTTTGAAGCTCTAGCAGCTGCGCCAGTCCCTCCCGTTCTTGCACCTCTATTACTTTGAACTTTTCCACGTTGAGCTGCGCGCGCAGCATCTCTGAGAGCGGCTCTAGTTTCTTTTTTTGCCCCGGACTGACGCACACTAGGGCCTCATCTAGGGGCCATCTTCTCTTGAGTTTTGCCTTCATTCTTGCAGCCGCAGACACAGATACTGCCTCTTTTAGTATGTCAAATGACTCCTCTACATCCACATCGATATTCTCCTCTGTATATGGTGGCCAGTCCTCAAGCAGGATGCTCTTTTTTGCGCCAAACACGGACTGGTACAGGTACTCTGTTGTAAACGGACAGAATGGATGAATCAGTATGTCAAGTGTCCTGAGCACATGTGAGAGCACTGCATAGATTGCAAGTCTCCTGTCTCTGCCTGCATCATCCTCATCCCACAGCTCTGGCCTGGTAATGGGCACATATGTCTGGCTTAGCACATTTATGACAAAGTCATCTGCTGCCCTTGCGCTCTCGTGGTACCTGCATGACTTGTTCTTTATAGTCATTACATCGGTGAGTCTCTCAAGTTTTGAGAGCAGCCACACATCAGGAGGCATCAACAGATTACTTTGTCTTGCCCAGTCCACATTGTGCGAATTATCATACTTGTCATATCTGCTGTTTTGCTCATAGTACAGATGCAAGTTAAAGAGCGTGCTTGCCACCTGGTACGGCCTTGACATCATCTCGCTGGTGCTAAAGCTAAGCGGTTCTATCGGGCTTGCCTTCCATACAAAGTAAAACCTGACTAGGTCTGCAGGATACTGTGCAAGCAAGTCTGCCCCGTCTATTACATTACCCCTGCTCTTGCTCATCTTGCCTCCCTTTTCATCTAGCACGTGCCCCTGGAACAAAAATGCATTATACGGGGAAATGGCAGAGTTGTTTAGAATTACATTCTCAATTAGCAGGGTGTATGCCCAGCCTCTAGTCTGGTCTATACCCTCTGTGAAAAACGGGGCCGGAATATCACAATTATACTCTGTATCAGTAAGTGACGCATACGGGGCAGAGCCGCTATTATGCCACGTATCTAGTACATACTCTTCTCTTTTTGTCCTCGTGCTGCCGCAGTTGCACCTGACTATTATCCTGTCTATCCACGGCCTGTGCAACTCAAAGTCCGGCCCGTCTGGAAGACTCTCTGCTGCATCTGCAATCTCTTTTCTTGAAAAAAACCAGTTCTTTTTGCCGCATTCCTCACAGTCCCATACAGGCAGCGGGCAGCCCCATATTCTCTCCCTTGAGATGCACCACGGGTGCCGCTCTTTTATGATTCCCAGAAATCGGTTTTTTGGCTGCTCGAAAAAATACTCGACACTCTCTGCTGCATCTACTGCCTTGCTGCCCAGCCTGTCAAGCTTGTAAAACCACCCCCTGCGCGCAAGCCACACTATTCTGTGGTGTGACCTCCAGCAGAGCGGATAGCTGTGCTTTATCCTGCCTATCTTGACTAGTGCCCCGCGCTCCCTTAGATCCTCTACTATCTTTTCGTCTGCATCCCGGACAAACATTCTCGAGTATCTTCCTGCCTGCTCTGTGAACATTACCTGGTCGTCTATGGGGGAGAATATCTCGACATTTCTCTTGTTTGCAATCTTGATGTCTTCCTCCCCGTTTGCAGGCGACAGGTGTACCAGTCCGCTGCCTGCAGTTACATCCACAAATGCTTCAGAGACTGCCACGTGATAGTTCTCAGATTTTGCGCATCTTGCAAGCTCGGGTATTACATCAAGCAGTGGATGCACGTACTTTTTTCCTTCAAACTCTGATCCCCGGACTGTTTTTTGTATAGTGTAATTGTCTATTTTTACCTCTGCCATAAACTCCTCTAGTCTAGTCTTTCCAACTATCCATGTCTGCTCTTTAACTCGGACATAGACATAGTCCTCTTTTGGCTGCAGGCCAACCATTGCATCAGTTACTAGGGTAAATGGCATCGTGGTCCACACTATGAGGTATGCATCCTCGTCTGCCAGCCTCACCATATAGTAGAGGGATGGATCCCTTACCTCCTCGTACCCCTGGTTGACCTCGGCATGACTCAGCGACGTCTGGCAGCTCGGACAGTATGCAATTACAGTGTAATCCTCCTCTAGTATGCCGTTTTCGTAGGCCTTTTTGAGTACCTGCCATTCTCTCTCGATGAACTCGTCTTTGAATGTCCAGTATGCCTTGTCGTGATCAAGGGACATTCCAAGCAGACTATCCACATTTAGCCATGCCTTGTTGTATTTTTCAACCACCTTTTTGCACTCTGATACAATTTTTTCAATCCCAAACTGCCGTATGGCCTCCATCTTGCCACCTGTGACTCCAAGCTCCTTTTCCACCTGGAGCTCTACTGGCAGGCCTTGTGTGTCCCAGCCGCCATTAAACTCTACGTGCGCGCCGCGCAGCGTGTTAAAGCGGTACCACAAATCCTTGATGACCCTGCCCCTCAAATGTCCTGCGTGCGGAATTCCGTTCATAGTAGGCGGACCCTCGATGAACCTCATCTTTTTGCCCCTGCCAGATATCTCTGCTGAGATATCCACAGTATCTGCGTACTCTCGTACCTGGGACTCTATTGCCTTTGCATCAAATTTTGAGCCAAGTTCCATCATTGAATCTGGTGCGCGCGTGGCATTATAAAGCTAGGATATGAATCCGCACACCATCAGGCCGCAGAAATTCTGCGCGGATTTTAAAACCAGACATGCATCTGGTATACACGTTACAATTTTGCCGGCATGCATTGTATCACATGTACTGGCAATCTACACGTCTTGGAGCATGCTGTCAGGTTTCTACAAAATTTACAGTCGTACGCCAAATGCATGTAACAAGGCACTCTTCTCACAGAAAAGAATTCTAGACGCGTATGGTCCTGTCTTCAGTTACTATCCAGTCCATGGAAACATCGTGCGCCGATCCCGGAATTCTGCCTATTACCTGTTTTTCAAGCGTGAGTGATATGGTGAGTGTTTTTCTTTCTGCAAGATATCTATCATAGTATCCGTGGCCATATCCCAGTCTTGTGCCATCAAGTGAGACTCCCACAGTTGGAACTAGAATCACGTCAAGTGTGTCTTCAGTCTGGCAGACATCCCGGGGCTCCATTATTCCAAAGGCACCCTCCTCAAGACTGGAGAATTTTTCTATCCTTTTGAACTCCATGCTGCTGCCTGTTACCCTTGGCAAAAACATGTCCCTGCCCCCGCTTAGAACCTCTTGTATCATGTCGCGTGTTTTTATCTCGCTTCCAATGGAATAGTATGCCCCCACCTTTTGCGCATTTTTGTATGCATCTATTGTGAGCAGCCGGTTTTGTATCTTTTTGCTTGCAATCTCGAGCAGATCCGAGGACGTACAGTCCCTCTTTTCAAGGAGGAGCCGTCTCAATGATTTTTTCTCAGGACTGTCTTCCAATTTGGCTACTCAGTGATGCGGCAGTAACAGTGTTCCTTAACAGCATGGCCACCGTCATGGGGCCCACCCCTCCAGGAACCGGACTTGCAAATGACGCTTTTTGAATAATGCCGTCATAGTCTGCATCGCCTGCAAGCTTGTCGTTGAATCGTGAAATCGCCACATCAATTACTATTGCCCCCTCTTTGATCATCTCCGGAGTCAGGGTGAATCTGGTCCTATCCCCGACTGCCGTAATTATCACGTCTGCAGACTGACACACCCCTGCAAGATTTCTTGTCTTGGAATGGCACATAATCACAGTGGCATTTTTTTCTAGCAGCAGATGGCAAAGCGGCTTGCCGACAAGACTACTCCTGTTTATCACTACGACGTTTTTGCCGTCAAGATTTATGTTGTAATATTCAAAGATCTCCATGATCCCAGAGGGGGTGCATGCTACAAGTACTGCCTTGTTTGCCGCAAGCAGGCCCGCATTATGCGGCGTGAGCCCGTCGACATCCTTGAGTGGAGATATCCTTGATGTGCTTGCAAACTCGTCTAGCTGCGCAGGCAGCGGGAGCTGTACAAGTATTCCGTGCACCAAACTATCCTGGTTTAGCTCTTCAATTACCCTGTCAAATTCACCTTGTGTAATGGATGAATCAAGCTTGTGATCCCGGGTGAGAATTCCCACATCCTCGCATGCCTTGTGCTTGTTTCTCACATATGTGGCAGACGCAGGATTATCCCCCACCAGGATGGTTGCAAGGCACGGAGATATTCCCTGCCCCTTTATCACCGCTACTGCCTCTTTGACCCTTGCCTTTACGGATTTTGCAACCTCGTTGCCGTCAATTCGCGTACCTGCCATGCCGTTTGCACGATTAAAAGATATTAATCCGTATGGATTGGGGCATGGAAAAGAGATAAAACCACTATTACACAAGGCAGGGCATGTTTGTAATGATTGCAGATATCACGCTCAAAGAGGGTGCCGAAGACGGTTTTAAGGCGTGGTTTTCAGAGTCAAATAAGACCCTCTCAGAGTTTCCCGGGTTTGTCTCTAGGCGCTTTTTAAAGTCACCAGACGGCATCTGCAAGATCATAGTAGAACACCAAACCAAGGAGACGTTTGTAAAAATGCACCAGAGCCCCGAGCATGAAAAACTCCATCCGATGGGGCGCTCCTTTATGAGCGCAGATCCGTCAAGGCAGACATTTACCGTGGTATCTGATTAGATTGAAGACAGAGTTTAACGTATCAGAGAGAGCAGAGCGGCTGAAAAAAAGCAGAACCTACTTTGATACGTTTATCAACAGAGCAGGCCTTGCAGCAGGAGTCCTTGTCTTGCAGCCCGGAGAAGAAGACACGCAAGAACCACACGATACAGACGAGGTCTATTATGTGATATCAGGGGATGGATTTTTGAGGATGAATAAAAAAGACTACAAGATATCAAGGGGGAAAATGTTTTTTGTATCAAGAGGTATAGAGCACTGTTTTCACGGCAACAAAAAAGAGCTCAGAGTGCTGTATTTTTTTGGAGGATCCTGACTCTTAATTGTTACATTTTTAGCAGACCTTTGGGATCTTTTTTCTTGCAAACATTTCTACTGCCTTTGGATAAATAACGTGCTCTTTTTGGAGTATGCGCCTAGACAGGGACTAGACCCGTATCAACTCCGGCATCTACAAAGTGCACGGTACATCCAGTGTATTTTGCGCCGTACTCGAGTGCCTGCCTCTGTGCATCAAGACCCGGAAACGCAGGAAGCAAGGCAGGGTGAATGTTGAGTATGCGGTTTTTGTACCGTCTTACAAACTGCGAGCCTATTATCCGCATAAATCCTGCAAGGCATACGAGGCCGTTTTCAGGTGTTACACCAGATTTTGCGAGCGCATCCATTACCTGCCTGTCATATTCAGTCCTGCTCTTGCCTCTTGATTCAATTACTATAGTATTAACGCCGAGCTTTTTGGCTGCTACAAGTCCTGCTGCATCAGGCCTGTTTGAGAGTACGAGGGCAGGCCTTGCAGGAATCTTTTTTTTCCTGACTGCCTTTAGGATGGCCTCCATGTTACTTCCGCGACCAGAGATCAGAATCCCTAAATTTAACAACTACTCAACACTGAATCAATCCTGTCATTTATATCAAATCCGGGGAGCCATTACACCTGTTGCAAGTATACATGACAAAAAACGGGATCCTCTGCGAGTCAGGCAGCCGGCGCGTACTGCTTGATCCCAAAAGTGCAGATGCAAAATCAGTCAACTTTGTATCGCATGCCCACTCTGACCACCTCCCGTCAGGAGGAGCAGGCATCATGCTTGCATCACACGAGACAAGGCAGATTGCCGGAATTCGCGGGTTGCAGATGAAAGATCATGCCGACTCGCTTGCAGGATTTGAAATGATAGACAGCGGCCACATACTTGGCTCCAGGGGGCTGCTTTTTGATGATATTTTTTACACTGGGGATATTTGCACCAGGGATCGCGGCTTTCTAAGGGGCGCAAGGGTGCCAAAATGCAGAATACTCATAACAGAGTGTACGTTTGGAATGCCCGAGTTTGTCTTTCCGGGAATAGCAGAGACAAAAAGACAGGTAAACAGTCTCATATCTGATCTCTACTCCAAGGGCATCCCAGTCATACTAATGGGGTATCAGCTTGGCAAGGCGCAGACTATTACGCAGCTGTTTGGACACTGGACGCCGCTGTATATGCACGACTCTGTAATGAAGATGAATGCGCTGCACGGCAGGCTGGGAGTGAATCTTGCAGACGGAATAGGCCACACAGAGGCCAAAAAGAGAGGACTGCTTGAGAAGAAACCATGGGTAATGGTGGCGCCGCTAATGTCTGCAAAGAATGCCTTTGTGCAAGAGATGAAGTCAAAGTACGGGGCAGTCACCGTGGGCTTTACAGGATGGGCAAAATCCCCGCGCGTCTCATTTGGGCGCAAGACAGACTATTCCATACCACTTAGTGACCACTGTGACTTTGGCGAGCTGGTAAACATGGTAAGACAGACTGGCGCAGAGCAGGTATACACGATGCACGGCTTTGCTACCGAATTTGCAGATTATCTAAATAACATGGGAATCATGGCGCAGTCACTGCTAGAGGGCGCGCCTGACAGATATCCTAGTTTGAGAACTGGCCGCACTGGCAGTCTGCCACAAGGCACGTCTCGGCATTTCTAATGTGATCGTGTGAGAGATGGCCGCATTCCTGGTTTTTGCATGTGCGCCTTTGCGCCTCTTTTTGCACCACTGACCGGGCAATGTTGTTTGCCTTTGTCTTGGAATAGCCTTTTTTGTCGATATAATAGTGGACTATTCTATTATACAAGAGATCCGGTCTGAACTGCTTTTCTAGCATGACTCTATTACGCACTAGTCATATTTCAACTAGACCCCGTTTTGGGCGTACATTTGTTTACTTTGTGGCATATTGGGCATCACTGTAATATCACGCCAATATCCATCAGATTTGTGTGGGTAAACCCGGTAATGATTGATGCTCCCCGTTTTTGGAAAAACCTCCCCGAGTCACTCTCCCGTAGGAATTCCTTGATTGTATCTGCGTCTGTTCTGAGATTTTCTGTAATAGCTCCGGCAAACAAAGAGTTCCCATCTATTCCGTCTGTCCCCATGGACGCAATTACTAGTCGAGATGACTTTTGCGTGTTCTTTAAGAGGCGGAGAACCATCTCTTGGTTTCTCCCCCCCATGCCCCTTCCTAACACCTTGACTGTGGTCTCACCTCCAAATATCAGGCAGCCTTTTGACTCTGGCAGGCGCCCAAGTATCTCCCTTGTCGCGTTTTTAATGTCTCCGAACACCTGCATGGTGTCTGTCTTGTAGTTCATCTTTTGTGCGGCCTTTTTCATCGCCTCTAGACATACAGTATTGCCTGCAATGACACGGCAGTTGATGCCATCCCGGACAGTATCGCCTCTGCGCATGCCTTTTTCTAATACTTGGAATATCTCGGGGGACATCTTTTTTGCAATATTGTATTTGTGTATTATTTTGAGCGCGTCGGCGTATGTAGTATCATCATAGTATGTAGTACCTGATGCAATAACAGAGAGGTCGTCTCCTTGTACGTCTGACATTACTAGCCCCACTCCGTCGCACTTTAAACCCTCTACCAATCTGCCGCCCTTGATCTTTGAGAGGTGTTTTCTGACACAGTTGAACTCTTGTATTGTCGCCCCGGACTTTAATAGTAGATCAGTTGCGTGTATCTTGTCATCTAGTGTAATGCCATCAGGCAGTGCAAGAAGTGACGATCCGCCGCCAGATACTAGAAACACCACAAGCTCGCCGTTCCGCCGATTCTGGAGAAACTTTACTGTCTCCTTTGCGGCCTTTACGCTGGTCCTGTCAGGCCTTGGATGCCCCGAGTTAAATATCTGGAACTTTTTTCCCAGTACTATAGATCTTGATCCCTTTGGTATTACTATTATTCCGCCCTTTACCGGAATTATTCCATTAAATGCCCTAGTCATCGAGTCGCCTGCCTTGCCAAAGGCTACTGTGTATATGGCAGAATATTCAGATACATTGATTGTCTTTTTTTCCATTCTTATCGCCTCGCGTGTGACAAACTTTGGAATAATAGCCTCTGGATCTGCTGCGCGCAGCCCCGCCTCTAGGATCTGCAGGGATTCCTTTTTTCTCGAGCTTGTGGCTAGGTCGTGAAAGTTTTGTATGATCATAGTGTATACTATGTGTAATTGGGTATAATAACTCATCTTGATTGCTGTTTTACTATCCAAATGACGGTGTTTCTAATTTATCTGTGGCTAGTTTCTATTAAAACCCTCCAAATGTAATGATTGTCGATATTATTCCAAAAGTAGTACCAAGGATTCCATAAATAGTTAGTATTGCAGTTTTTAAATCTGACGCATCATTAGAAAATTTGACCTGATCAATTTCACACTCTGAAAACATGTCTTTTGTTGTCTTGATCTTTTTTCGTATTTCATTATTCTCCATATTTCTAACCGTCCATACTAAAATATTGGTATTGGGATAATTCGTGTCAATCTCCAGTCTTTTCAATCTGTTTTCAAACAGTCCCTGCATGTGTTCCTTTAATACATGCACGGATAATGTCACCGGAGAAATACAAATCAACAAGCTTTCTTGTGGGAAAACTGTCTTCCATAACGACATACGCGATCATCTCATTCCAAAGGCACTAGTTTGACTTTGAGAACCTTGTCTTTCATATCTCGCTTTATTTCACGCGATTTGGCAACTGCCGTATCAATATCGTCTGACTTTAGGATCCCAAAATGATCTGCCAAAGGCATGTCCTGTTGCCTCACATGTTCGTAGCCGTTATTTTCCATGTATTCCATGACTTCGTTGCAAAAGCCTTCCGAACACCACACTCTCACTTCATATAGTGACATATGTGTACCGTGCATGTTACTCTATATAACCATATATGATATAATTATATGATACAATGTATGGTAGCATACGTTCTTCATATAGATAGAATTCTCTGATCATAATTCTGTTTGAAACCGCTCGTCTAAGGTTGATCGTAATTCAAGTTCTATGACGCATGATATAATAATACTTGAAAATCCACAAGATTCATGCACACAGTACGCATCCCAAAGGTAATCAACTTTGGCAAGGACGCGCTCTCCCAGACAGAGTATCCCAAAAACGCCCTCATAGTCACCACCGTTCCGCCAGAGCTCTCTGAGAAGTGGCTTGCAAAGATGGAAATCCAGGATTATATGCTGTATGACAAGGTAAGGCCAGAGCCCTCAATTGATGATGTAAACGGGGTAATCTCTGAATTCAAGGACAAGAATCCGTCAGTACTGATTGGACTTGGCGGTGGAAGCTCGATGGATGTAGTAAAGTATGCAGCACCAGAGATGAAAAAAGAAAAGATTCTGATTCCCACCACTTTTGGAACCGGTGCCGAGATGACTACCTACTGTGTCTTGAAATTTGACGGCAAGAAAAAACTGCTCAGAGAAGACAGGTTTCTAGCAGACATGGCAGTTGTGGACTCGTACTTTATGGACGGCACGCCAGAGCAGGTGATCAAAAATTCTGTCTGCGATGCATGCGCCCAGGCAACAGAAGGGTATGACAGCAAGCTTGGAAGCGACCTGACTAGGACAATGTGCAAGCAGGCCTTTGATATTTTGTATGATGCGATAATGGATGAAAAGCCAGAACAATACCCGTACGGCTCAATGCTCTCTGGCATGGGCTTTGGCAACTGCTCTACCACCCTGGGTCACGCGCTCTCCTACGTGTTCTCAAATGAAGGGGTGCCTCATGGCTATTCGCTCTCATCGTGTACCACTGTGGCCCACAAGCACAACAAGTCCATATTTTACGACCGCTTCAAGGAGGCCATGACAAAGCTCGGATTTGACAAGCTAGAGCTAAAGGCAGATATCTCAGAGGCAGCAGACGTGGTCATGACAGACAGGGGTCATCTTGATCCCAACCCGATTCCCATATCAAAGGCAGACGTGGTAAAGTGTCTAGAGGACATAAAGACAGGCAATCTCTAGACATAGACCTGTCTAAACTTATTTATTCTTATATCCGGACACTGATATAATTGGAAGAAAAAAAGATAAAGTTCGGCATTCAAAACGGGCTCAACGTGGCAAGGGCTGGATATACCGAGGATCAGATACTGACTGCCTGCATGCTTGCAGACAAGACCGGCTATGATTCCATATTCTACATGGATCACACAAACGTGCCCCAGTGGAAAAATGCCATAGTTTTGGATCCGTGGGTAATGCTTTCAGCAATTGCCGCAATAACTAACAATGTCGAGATTGGGACATGTGTCACTGATGCAATCAGAAGGCACCCTTCAAACATAGCCCTTGCGGCAATTACACTTGACAGGGTATCAAAGGGCAGGGCTATTTTGGGAATTGGCGCAGGCGAGGCGCAGAATCTAAAAGAGTTTTGCATTCCGTTTGAAAAGCCCGTCTCAAAGTGGGAGGAGCAGATAGAGACGATTCATGCCCTCTACAAGTCGACTCCAGATAATACAGTTGACTATGATGGCAAGTACTATCACCTCAAAGGCGCATGTCTGCAGGCGCCTCCTGTAAGAAAGCCGCGCCCGCCCACATACATGGCATCTGGCGGCAAGCGAACACTTGGGCTCACAGGCAAGCTCGGTGATGGCTGGCTGCCAATAGGATACACCCCGAAACTCTTTGAGGATCACGCAGCTCAGATCAAGGCATCAATGGATACAAACGGCCGCACACAAGAAGACAAGGACAACTTTCAGTATGCGCTTGACATAGACGTGTACTTTTCTGATGACGCAGAAGAATCTTGGGCCCGCATGAAAGAAGCAGTAAAGGTGAGCCTCTTCAAGCCAGAGATACTCCGGGTGCACGGCCTAAAGGAGATAGAGGGCTTTGACTTTAGAAAGTACTTTACAGAGTATTCAATGTCCAACCAGGACTGGATAGTAAAGATGCGCGAGGCGGCTACAAAGATTCCAGAAAACGTGGCTCGCTCATCTACTGCAGTAGGCACCCCCGATGATGTAATCCCCACATTTGAGAGGTTTATGGATGCTGGGGTAAACCACTTTGTAATCCGGTTCTGGGGGAAGAATTATTTCGGCTCTATTGACAAGTTTGCAAGCCATGTAATGCCTGCTTTGCGCGAGAGAGCCGCCAAACAGTCCTAGCCCCAAAAGTAATTTGTGTCGCGGCATTGTACGGGTTATCTGTAACAGGTAAAATCCTTCTGAGAGGGTATCTGGCATGCAGTCAAGACATAACAAAATCTAGAGGCAGAGTCAACTTTTAAAACGTTTAAAGCTTTTGAGCATTTTTGTCATTATAGTATAATGAACTATGAGGCAGAATGCACAAGAATAGAATGCCAGATTCTCAAGGTAGAAGAGATGGCAGCAGAACTAGACTGCAACTAATACCTGAATCTTTATCAATGTCCCCACATTTGAGGACTAGGGGAAATTATCACATCTGAAGCATAGTCCACACTGGGAAATACCTAGCTCACAAGGAATATGGGCCCAAGGGGGCTCGATCTCTCCAAGGGATGAAGCTGTGACTTTCACAAGTATTATGCACCATGTTGAGCATTTAACAGTTTCTAGCTGACAGGGCTCGATCTCCCGGAGAGATGAGCCCTAGAAAAAACTACAAGCTTCGATCCCTAGAGAGATCGAAGCCTTTGATTTTGGCATGACGCGCAATAAAAAAAAGACACGGAGACATGTTAATTAACAAACAGATGCAATACTCTGTTGTTGAAAGATACAAAAATCAAAAGATACCTGCATGTGGAGGATCTTCCTGCATCCATAGTAAGGCAGGCAAGGGTCGGCCACGTCATGGAGCAGGCAATACAAGATGTGATAGGAGCTCCGTGCAGAATAATAGATTCATACATTGATTTGGAACAAGTTGTATCTACCTTTGAGATTGATATTCCAAGTGCAAAAGACCATTACCTTGATTCTGTGACTCTTACAGTGTATGGCAAAAACGCAGAAATGACTGCAGTGAGGGTATTTTCTGTAAAATGTCCGTACAATATGACTTGCGCAATAAAGAGAGGCTCCATGACTAATCTGGACATTCTAAAAGGATATGATCCCAGGCTGGACATTGATGTGTGTGAGGATGCTATTATTCTTACACTAAGTGTGGCAGGCATGATATCAGATATTCCGCGGATCGACAAGATTGCAGGGGTTCTACGGATAGCAGAGTTTGCAATGATGAAAACTTGACTGTGATCTCGTTGATTCATTGTATTGATACGAGTCTAAAAAATCAGGGATCTAAAAACATGTCATTTGCTTCCGCATAGATTACCCACATTTACCAAAGCCACCTCAGGAGATTATCATTTTAGATCGAATAGATCAAAAATTAACTCTACGCAGATTTGTTACATGATATTTGTTTGCATACTTAAGTATCATGGGGGTGCTAGTCGGCAAACCTCGGATCTCTTTTTAAACTACCCCTCCGATATGAAAGAGTGCCAAACATTGCATATGCCATCGTACTATTATCTATAATGACACTAGTTGTAAGCTTGTCCCCAGAGGTGCACGCCCTCTCCCCACATGCCCAGTTTCAATCAGGCGTGCCTCTAGAAGAGATACTATGTGTGGATGAAAAGGTATTACTAGAATCGCCGCGCGGCACCCCCGCATGCGTCAAAGAGTCATCTGTAGAAAGAATGATACAACGTGGGTTTGTCCTAGTGCAATTATCTCAGACTGCAGACGAGCCCAGATCCACAGATAAAAAATCCACATCAATAGATAACACCGGATCAGACACAGGCAAGGTGCCGCCGGAATCCGCAATCATTCCACAAGAATCCCAAGATGATACAAGGTCTGACATACAAACAGTAGACAAAGAGCCAAAGCTCACGACTCTAAAAGTAGCATCTCCGACAGAATTTGTCGATGATGGTAGGGAATATCCACGTGCCATGCAGAGAAGACCATCTCCAGAGCCGATATATGACAAGATTATGATCGACATGACAACAGATGGAGGTGGAATGGTAGTGGGGCAATCAGGTGATGCAACGTTTTATTCCTCTGAACATGAAAAATATTCAGTCAATTCAAAGGTTGGTTTTCATCTAAAGGACTGGCTGCCCACACACATACCGGACGGTTACAAGCTGCTGTTTGGTGGTACACTGTATGAGACATATGCCATAACCATAACTGAATATGAGGAATACAAGGCATATTTTAAATTTGTACCGACTACATTTGTAATGTACCAAAATCTAACTGACTATGAATTGGATACTTCTAAAGGATTCTTAATTCAGGTAATAAAGACAACTGCGCCTATAGACGAGACAGAAGACCTGATTGAAGGTAACAAAAAACTATTCAGCAAGCCACCTGTCTGGTATGGAGATTTTAGAGACATTGAACGTGATGGCAAACCTGTCTATGCATTTGAGGGAGGCAACTCTGTCAATCCTTATAGAAGCGTTCTTTACTGGAAATTTGCCGACGACGCTTATCTGAGTATTATATCAGATTATATGACACTTGATGAGATCATTCCCATCTTTGAGAGTATGAAGAATTGATATCTGTTGTTTTGGTGATTATTGCGGCTGTTGTGTTAGGTATGTTTGCATTGCCGGTGGCATTTGGAGCATCAGATTGTGATGATCCCCGATGTTATGCACAACTAAAAACAAGCAGATCGTCTCCCATTGACGGTCTGCAATTCGATCTGGATTCGCCGTCTGTCTATATAAATAGAGATCCAAATGTATGTGAAAATTTTGCAGCGTCTGCAGGCTGGATGAAGGCAAAACAACAACCACGTCAAAGTAACATTGAATGGCTTGAAGCCGGAGTTACAAGTGGTTTTATAAAAAATGTCGGCTGTACTTCCAAGCTAACTGCATATTATGGATTTAACAATGTTTTTTCCAACTCGAGATCCGTCTATCAAGAGCAGACTATTCTTCCCAAGTCTTGTTCTAAAAACATAGAATGAGGGTTATGGGCCCAAGGGGCTTCGATCCCCTGACCATTGGATTAGAAGTCCAACACTCTATCCATGCTGAGCTATGAGCCCAAAAACATACTGCAAGGGTATCATTTTAAGGGTTTAGAGTGCAGGTGTGTCAGTCCGGCAAAATTATTTATTCAGACTCACATGTGACGTACTTGTGGATATAGAGTTTGAGATAGAGCCATTAAAGATACTCCAAAACTCCAAAATCAGGGGCATCATTGCTGTGACATACCAGGGAAGATATGACGGCGTGGTCATAAACACGCAGATATCAGACTCTAATGAGCACATTATCTACAAGTCATATAATGGCAAGTCCATATCACACAACGTTTCAAGGCTGTTTATCAGCAGGGATGCAATGCCAGATGACAGGGCAGAGTTTACCGCGCTTTTGGAATTCAAGCCAGACCAAGAGCACGAGATAAAGTTCCGTGCATCAATAATTGAGCAGCACAAGGAGATTGCAAGTAAGATAATCTTTGCCACATACTCCTAGATTCATGTTTTAAATAAAAAAGGAGGATGCCTGCCTATTTTACAGGAGAGTTTGCCGGATCGTCGAGTTCCTCGTTTACAAACGAGGCAAATTCCTCGTCAATCCACGAGTCATC